>NZ_JAFRFW010001018.1:0-2379 GCF_017434145.1 Saccharopolyspora sp.
CGACGCGTCCTCGGTGGTGGCCGGGGTGCCCGAAGCGGTCGCGCTGCTGGTGCCGGAACGTCCGACGACGCTGATCAGCGGCCCGTCGGCCACCTCGGACATCGAGCTCGACCGGGTCGAAGGCGTGCACGGCCCGCGCACTCTGGAGGTCGTGATCCGCACCGACGCGTGAGGGGTTCTCCCGCTCGACCTGCCTCTCGCGGACCGCGTGGCGCGAGCCCACCGGCGGTGCGGAAAATCGGCTCGGCCGGTCGGCTCCGGGTCCACCGGGTTTCGACGTCGATCATCGAGTGGCGAACTTCGCCGGGTCGAACGCGAACACTCGGTAGTCGCTGCCGCGGTGGTCGAACCGCCCGATCTCGCTCATGCCGTAGTGGCGGTGCACCGCGAGCGACTTCTCGTTCGCCGCCTGTACGAACGCCACACCTCGATCGAACCGGCCGGAGAGTTCCCGGCTGAGCCCGGCCAGCAGCATCGTCAGCACCCCGCGCCCCTGGAAACGCCGGTCCACCGCGGCCGGGCCGTAGAGGAAGAACCGCGTCGAGGCCGCCAGGTTCTGCCGGGCCGTGGCCACGGTCGGCACCGGCGGGCCACCGGTGACCACGTCCGGTTCGGTGGTCACGGCGAAACCGGCGAGCACGCCGCCGTCCTCGGCGACGAACACGCCGAGATCGGCCTGGAACCGGGCGAGTAGCTGCTCGTCCAAGGTGCCCTGCACGAAACCGCGCTCGGCCCGCTGCGCTGCAGACAGCTCGTCGCCGCGGGCGGCGTCCAGCAGCGAAAGGATCGCCGGGCGGTCGGCAGGGCCGGATCGGCGGACCGTGATCGTCATGGCGTTGCCCCTCCCGACGCTGATTCTGGACTTGTCCGGTGGAGCCGACCGGAAAGGGGTGGGTGCTCAGGTCGCACGCTGACGCATCCACCGCCGGACGGTCACCACGTGTCCACGCACGACCGGGTGCCGCCGTGTCCACGCTCGGCGGTGAGCAGCGCGGTGATCCAGCGACGCGACTCGGCCGGGTCGATGACGTCGTCGATCTCGAACGCGGAAGCCACGTTGGTGGCCTTGCCGCGCTCGTACTCGGCGGCGACCATCTCGGCGAACCGCTGCCTGCGCCGCTCGGGATCGGTGATCGCGTCCAGTTCCTTGCGGTAGCCGAGCCGGACCGCGCCTTCCAGCCCCATCGGGCCGAACTCGCCGGTCGGCCACGCCACGATGAACCGCGGCCGCCCGAACCCGCCCGCGGCCATCGCCTGCGCACCGAGCCCGTAGCCCTTGCGCAGCACGATGGTCCCGAACGGCACCGTCAGGTTCGCGGCGTTGACGAAGATCCGGCTGACGTGGCGCACCGCGGCGGTCTTCTCGACTTCCGGGCCGACCATGAACCCCGGCGTGTCGCACAGCGACAGCACCGGCAACCCGTAGGCGTCGCACAGCTGCAGGAACCGGGCGATCTTGTCCGCGGCCGGGGAGTCGATCGCGCCTCCGAGGTGGGCGGGGTTGCTGGCGATGACGCCCAGCGGGCGCCCCTCGACCCGGGCCAGCGCGGTGATCGCGCCGTGGCCGAAGTCGCCGCGCAGCTCCAGCACCGAATCCGCATCGGCCAGCCCGTGCACGACCTGACGCATGCCGTAGACCCGCAGCCGGTTCTGCGGTATCGCGTGGCGCAGCGCGCGCTGGTCCGGCGCCTCCCAGTCGGCGAGGTCGCCTTGGAAGTAGGACAGGTATTTGCGTGCCAGCGCGACCGCGTCCGCGTCGTCGGCGGCCGCAACGTCGATCACTCCGTTGGCGCGCTGCACCTCGGCCGGGCCGACCTCGTCCGGGGAGAACTCGCCGAGCCCGCCGCCTTCGATCATCGCCGGGCCGCCCATCCCGATCGAGGCTTCCGGTGTCGCGATCACCACGTCGCAGCAGCCCAGCAGCGCGGCGTTGCCCGCGAAGCAGCGGCCCGAGGCGATGCCCACCAGCGGAACCGTGCCGCTGAGCTGCGCGTACAGCGCGAACGCCGAGCTGTCGAGCCCGGTCACCCCGGCGCCGTCGGTGTCGCCGGGACGGCCACCGCCGCCTTCGGCGAACAGCACCACCGGCAGCCGCGAACGCTCGGCCAGCTCGAACAGCCGGTCCTTCTTGGCGTGCCCGCGCTGGCCCTGGGTTCCGGCCAGCACCAGGTAGTCGTAGGACATCGCCACGACGCGGGAGCTCTCGCCGAACTCGTTGCCGCCGACCCTGCCCACTCCGGCGATCAGCCCGTCGGCCGGGGTGCGCTGCACCAGGTCCTCAACCGGGCGGCGAGTGCGTTGCGCGGCGATCGCCAACGCGCCGTACTCGACGAAACTGCCTTCGTCGCAGAGGTCGTCGATGTTCTCGCGGGCGGTGCG
>NZ_JAFRFW010001019.1:0-1965 GCF_017434145.1 Saccharopolyspora sp.
GGAACTTCCGGGATGCGGTGTTCGTTGGGCCGGTCAGGGCAGGCCAGTGCGGTAAGTACCGGGCATTCACCGAAAATTCCTATTGCGTGTCCTCAGCGGTCCTACTGCGCTTTCTGCGCGCGGCGATACACCTGCGGGCATGTCCGAGTCGACGCTGCTTGCCAGCACCGCTCCAGCGGGATCTCCGACCACTGCCACCACTCCCTATTCGCTGCTCGTGGCCCGGGACAGCGACGAGGTGCGGGCCGCGCAGCGGCTGCGCTACGAAGTGTTCGCCGAAGAGATGGGCGCCACCGTGCACGGCGACGCGCCGGGCGTGGAGACCGATCCGTTCGACGAGCACTGCGACCACCTGATCGTCCGCGACGACCGCACCGGCGAAGTCGTCGGCACCTACCGGATGCTGCCGCCGGAGCGCGCTCGGGAAGCGGGCGGGCTCTACTCCGAGACCGAGTTCGACCTGTCCGCGCTCGGGGAACTGCGCCCCGCCCTGGTGGAAACCGGCCGTTCCTGCGTGCACCGCGACCACCGAACCGGCGGCGTGGTGAGCCTGGTGTGGGCCGGAATCGCCCGCTACATGCTGCTCCACGGGCACACCTGGCTCGCCGGGTGCGCCTCGGTGCCGCTGGACGACGGCGGCGCGCTCGCGGCGAAGGTGTGGGACACGGTTTCGGCGAAGCACTACGCGCCGGAGGACTCGCGGGTGCATCCGTACCTGCCGTGGAACCCGGAACCCGTCGAGCGCACCCACCGCGGTCCGCTGCCCCCGCTGCTGAAGGGCTACCTGCGGCTCGGCGCGCAGGTGTGCGGGCGGCCCGCGCACGATCCGGAGTTCGGGGTCGCGGACTTCTTCGTGCTGCTCGACTTCACCCGGATCGACCCGCGCTACCTGCGGTTCTTCCTCGGTGCCGCGGCATGACGCACAGATGGGCGCCGGATTCGCCGTGCGGCCCGGGCTGCCTGCCAAGGCCGGGATCGGTGCGCCGCGCGGGAACGCACCGCGTGGCGCTGCGGCTGGCCGGGGCCGCCGGGCTGATGCTCGCGGGCATCGGGGTCGCGGTGGTGTTCGCGCTGCTGTGGCGGTCCGCGCGCACTGCGCTGGTGCGGTCGTGGTTCCGGGCGCTGCTGCGGGTGCTGGGCATCCGGTTCGCGGTGCGCGGTGAGCACCGGCTCGATTCCGGGGCGTTGGTGGTCACCAACCACGTCTCGTGGCTCGACGTGGTCGCGCTGATGGCGGTGCGCCCGATGCGGCTGCTGGCCAAGACCGAGGTGCGGTCCTGGCCGGTGATCGGGCCGCTGGCCGGGCGCGTCGGCACCCTCTACATCGACCGGGAGCGGTTGTCCGCGCTGCCCGGGGCGGTGCGCACGATCGCCGACTCGCTGCGCGGCGGCGCCGTGGTCGGAGCCTTCCCGGAAGGCACCACGTGGTGCGGTCTCGCGTCCGGCAGGTACCGGCCCGCGGTGTTCCAGGCGGCGGTGGACGCGCGGGTGCCGGTGCAGCCGGTGGCGCTGCGGTTCAGCGCCGGTGGGCGGCCGACGACCGCTGCGGCGTTCGTCGGCGAGGCGACGCTGCTGGAATCCGTGCTCGCGGTGGCCCGGGTCCGGGATCTGGTGGTGGAGCTGTCGCTGCTGCCCGAGATGGACGCGGCCGCGGTAGGCGATCGCCGGGAACTGGCTCGCCGCACCGAACGCGCCGTGGCAGAGGTCACCGCACCCGCCGAGCCGCACCTCCCGCACCTGCCGCAGCCCGCGGCGGCGTGAGCCCGGGCGGTCACCCGCGGGCTCAGGACCCTTCCGGCGGTGCGGTGTAGGCCGCCGTCGTGCGATCCGCGCACGCCGTGGCCTGCGCCTCCGGCGTTCCGGCGGCGAGGTTCGCCGCGCACCACGCCGTGCTGCTGAGCCACGCGAACCGGCTGCCCTCCGCGGCCCCGATCCATTCCGCCCCGTACGCCGCGTCGCCGGTGA
>NZ_JAFRFW010001020.1:0-10933 GCF_017434145.1 Saccharopolyspora sp.
CACCCGGTCTTCGGCGGGCTGCTGCGGGCGCGGTGCGACCTCACCGCCGCGTCCAGCGCCGCGGAATGCCTGCGGATCGTCGGTGAGCACGACGGGCGCGGATGGGTACTCGGCGGTGGTTGGGATCCCGCGCTCTTCCCGGGAGGTGCGCCGACCGCGACAGCCCTCGACGCTGTGACGGGAGGGCGTCCTGCGTATCTGGTGAACCGTGACCACCACAGCGTCTGGGTGAACACCGAAGCGCTCC
Source organism: Saccharopolyspora sp. (assembly GCF_017434145.1). Lineage (NCBI taxonomy): Bacteria > Bacillati > Actinomycetota > Actinomycetes > Pseudonocardiales > Pseudonocardiaceae > Saccharopolyspora > Saccharopolyspora sp. The sequence continues at coordinate 248 of NZ_JAFRFW010001020.1, forward strand.
GGCTCGCCGGAGTGGACCGGGGCACTCCCGACCCGGTTGACGGCTGGATCGAACGCGACGCCGACGACCGTCCTTCCGGGACGTTGCACGAGGGGGCCGCGGACCTCGTCGCGCGCGTCCTGCCGGAACCCGACCCGCCGGAGTACACGGCGGCGCTGCTGGACGCTCAGCGGCTGATGCACGCGCACGGGGTCGTCGGGTGGCAGGACGCGATCGTCGGGGAATACCTCGGCTACGCGGACACCTTGGGCACCTATCGCGATCTCGACCGGCGCGGGATGCTCACTGCACGCGTCCAGGGAGCACTGTGGTGGGATCGCCGCCGCGGCATCGAGCAGGTTCCGGATCTCGTCGAGCGCCGCCGTCTTGGTCGGGGTGACCGTTTTCGCGCGGAGCACGTGAAGATCATGGGTGACGGAGTCTGCGAGAACCTCACCGCGTCGATGGTCCAGCCGTATGTGGGCGCGCACGGCTGCGGGCTGTCGTATCTGTCCGCAGAGGACCTGCGAAGCGCACTCGCGCATTTGGACGCTGCACGGTTCTCCACGCATTTCCACGCTGTCGGCGACAGGGCCGTCCGCGACGCACTGGACGCCGTGGGGGCTGCACGTGCCGCGCACGGTCCCATGGGCCTGCGCCACCAGATCGCTCACGTGCAGGTGGTGCGCGATGAGGACATCGGCCGGTTCCGGGAGCTGGACGTCACCGCGAACCTCCAGGCCGCCTGGGCGATCAACGACGCGGCGATGACCGAGCTGACCATTCCGCGGCTCGGGGCGGCGCGTTCCGGGCGTCAATACCCGTTCCGGTCGCTGCTCGACTCCGGTGCGCCGCTGGCGGCGGGCAGCGACTGGCCGGTGTCCGAGATCGACCCGCTCGCGGCGGTGCACGCGGCGGTCAACCGGACCGTTCCGGCAGCGGCGGCCGAACCTTTCCAGCCGGAGCAGGCCATCGGGCTCACCGACGCGCTGGCGGCGCACACGCGCGGGGCCGCGCGCGCGAACGGATTCGCGCACGAGACCGGGTCGCTGGAGATCGGCAAGGCCGCCGACTTGGTCGTGCTGGACCGCGATCTGCTCCGCGTACCGCCGGATGAGATCGGACGCGCGCGCGTAGACCTCACCGCCGTGGACGGTGTCGTCGTGCACGACCGGCTCGGCTGAGCGCGCCGGCATCTCCCGTCGGCGTCATCGAGATCCGCGCTGTCCCACAAGATCAGCCGAGCGCTCGATACACCCGGACGCCGAGGTCGGCGAAGTGGTCGTAGACCGCGCTTCGCCCGCTGCCGCGGGAGGAGAACTCGTCGGTGAGCTCGTCGACGAGCACCGCGACCACCGCGCGCGGACGATCGTCGCCGATCAACGCCACGTCGTGCCGCGCGCCCCTGATCTCGCCGGTCTTGTTCCAGCACCGCGCGGAGGCGGGCAGCAACGCCGGTAGCCGGTCCCGGACCTGCTGGCGAGCCAGCACTCCCAACGCGTGCCGGGTGAGCTCCGGCGGCAACGCGCGCTCGGTCGCCAGCCGGTCCAGAACGCGCGCTTGATCCAGCGCGCAGGTCGTGTTGCGGCCAGGGGCGTGCACGTCCATCAAGCGGCGTTCGACGCGAGTGCGCTCGCAGCCGAGTTCAGCGGTGCACTCGGCGATCGCGTCGAAACCGATGATGTCGATGACGGCGTTGGTCGCTGCGTTGTCGCTGACCACGATCATCAGCGTGATCAGGTCCGCCAGCGCTACGCGGTGCACGCTGGGCAGTTCGCGCAGCACTCCGAAGCCTCCGGTCCGCTCGGCGGGCAACGCGACCGAGGTGTCCAGCGCGACGCGGCCGGCGTGCGCCTCGCGGAGCGCGGTGATCATGATCAGCACCTTGATCGTGCTGGCCGGGTGCACCTCGCGGTTCGCGCCGAGCAGCACCGGTTCCCGCTCTTGCAGGTCCCACGCGGCGAAGTTGACTTGCCCGGGAAAGGTCTCCCACGCCTGCTGCAGCGACGCACCCAGCCGTTCCGCGAAAGTCACCTTCGGCCCCTTTCCGCTACAAGGTCCCCAGCACGGCGTGCGCGGCGGCCGCGTCCTGCACCGCGACTCCCACGCTGTTGTAGAAGATGACCTGTTCTTCGTCGGTGCGCCCGGCGCGGCGGCCGGTGAGCACGTCGCCGAGCGAATGCAGCTCCTCGACCGACACCGCGCCTTGCTCCAGCGCCGCGATGATCGGGCCGGCGTGCCCGGCTGCGGTTTCGACGTCGTCCACGACGACCGGTGCCGCCTGGCGCACCAGCGCGGGCGCGACTTCCCTGCGGTGCGGTTCGAAACCGCCTACCGAGATCACGGTGGTGCCGGGGTCGACCGGGCCGAGCACCGGATCGGTGCTGAGGGTGCAGGTCGCGACCAGCGCGGCGCCGCGCACGGCAGCCTCCGGCGAGTCCGCGGGGCGCACGTCGACGTCCAGTTCGGCATCGAGCTCCCGCGCGGCGGCTTCCCGGCGACCCCGGTTGCGGCTGTAGAGCCGCACCGCGCGCAGCTCGCGGACTCGAGCGAACGCGCGGACGTGCGCCCGCGCCTGCACCCCCGAGCCCAGCACCGCCAACTCGTCGGCACCGCGCGGTGCGAGCGCGTCGACCGCGACGGCGCTGCCCGCGGCGGTGCGCAGTTCGGTGAGCGCGGTACCCGCGAGCGTCGCCCGCAGCCGACCGGTCGCTGCGTCCAAGACCAGCACGGTGGCGCTGATCGCGGGAAGCCCGAGCGAGCCGTTGCCGGGATGCACGGCGACGAGCTTGCTGACCGCGCCGTGGTCCGGTGACAGCGTGCTGAGGTAGCCGAGCGCGGTGTTCGCGCCGACGCCGAGCGCGACCTTCTCCGCCATCCGCGCTCGCCCGTCGCTGAGCGCCCGGAACGCGGTGCGCTGCGACGCGATCGCGGTGTCCGGGTCCAGAGCGGCCCGGACGTCTTCGTCGGTCCACGTCTCGGGCGGGTTCGTCATCCGGTCCTCCTCGCCGCGCACATCCGGAAACTGCCACAGCCGGAGCGGGTCGCGACAGCGGCCGGGAGCCGGACCAAGCAGCGCTGTCGCTCAGAAAGTTGGGAAATCACTCTTCTGGTGCTCGATGGTCGAACGCCTGAACGGTTACGGTGGGTATCGCGCTTGATCGCGCAGTGCGATCGTCCAGATCGAACAGCCAGGCCGATTCCCCGGATCGATCAGCCGAATCCGGCGGCCGATCGCGGAACCGAGCGGCCCGCGACCGCAGCACGCAACCCCGAGGAACACGCAACCCCGAGGAAGAGGTGGACCCGTGGAGTCGACGACCTTGAGTTCGGTGATCGGCACCGGCACCCGCGACGCGGCACCGGACCCGCAGGGCGAGGTGTACCGCTCGCGCAATCCCGCGCATCTGGACGACGTGGTGGCAGAGGTCCACCTCGGCGGTGCCTCCGCGCTGCACTCGGCTGCGCGGGCCGCGCGCACCGCGCAGCGGGAGTGGGCGCGCGTACCGGCGCCGGTGCGCGGCAGAGCGGTCGCGGAGCTGGGCAGGCTCGTGGAGGCCAACAAGGACTCGCTCGCCAGGCTGGTCACCAGGGAGATCGGCAAGCCCTACGCCGAAGCGCTCGGCGAGGTCCAGGAGATCGTGGACACCTGCGACTTCTTCCTCGGTGAGGGGCGCAGGCTCTACGGGCAGACGGTGCCATCGGAGATGCCGGACAAGCAGCTGTTCACCTTCCGGGTGCCGGTCGGCGTGGTCGCGGTGATCACCGCGGGCAACTTCCCGGTCGCGGTGCCGTCCTGGTACCTGGTCCCGGCGTTGCTCTGCGGCAACGCGGTGGTGTGGAAACCGGCCGAATACGCCGCTGCGGCGGCGCGCGCGGTGGCCGAGCTGGCGTGGCGCGCCGGTGTGCCGCAGGGCGTGCTCAACCTCGTCTACGCCGATGGCGAGTCGACCTTCAGCGGACTGGAATCGGCGTTGGAAGACGGCCTGGTGGACAAGGTGGGGTTCACCGGGTCCACCGCGGTCGGTTCCCGGGTCGGCGAACTGTGCGGGCGCCACCGGCAGAGCCCGTGCCTGGAACTCGGCGGCAAGAACCCGATGGTCGTCGCCGCGGACGCGGATCTGGACCTCGCGGTGGAGGGCGCGCTGTTCTCCGGCTGGGGAACCGCCGGGCAGCGCTGCACCTCGCTGGGCAATCTGATCGTGCACCGGGACGTGCACGAGGAGTTCGTCGGGCGGCTGGACCAAGCGCTGCGCGCGGCGGCGATCGGGGATCCCGGCGGGGACGTGCTCTACGGCCCGATGCTGGACGAGCGCTTCGCCGCGGGCTTCGAATCCGCGTTGGAGACGATCGCCGATCACCACAAGGTGCTCGGTTCGGACGCGGTCGGCCGGATCGGATCGTCCGCGCCCCGCACGGGCTTTCGCGGTGATCCGGAGTCCGGGCTGTACTACCACCCGGTGCTGCTGGACGGGTTGCGCCCGGACGACCACGTCTTCACCCACGAGACCTTCGGGCCGATCGTCGGGGTGAGCACCTTCAGCGACCTCGACGAGGCGATCGAACTCGGCGACGCACCCGGTTACGGGCTCTCCGCCGCCGTCTACACCAGCGATCCCGCCACGGCCTTCCGCTTCCGGCAGGGCACTCGCGCGGGCATGGTCAGCGTGAACAACTCGACCTCCGGCGCGGAAGCGCACCTGCCGTTCGGCGGCAACGGCCGGTCCGGCAACGGCAGTCGCCAATCCGGCATCTGGGTGCTGGACCAGTTCACCCGCTGGCAATCGCTCAACTGGGACTTCTCCGGGAAGCTGCAGAAGGCCCAGATGGACGTGGACACCATCGAGCCGGACCGCGGCTACCGGCTGCCGCCCGAGCTGGGCGGGACGCCGTGAACCCGCCCGCCACGGCCGACGTCGTGGTGATCGGTGGCGGGGCGATCGGCGCATCGGCGGCCTTCCACCTGGCCGAAGCCGGTATGGACGTCGTCCTGCTGGACCGCGGCGAGCTCGGCGGTGGCAGCACCTGCAAGGCGGCGGGCGGAGTGCGGGCGCAGTTCTCCGACCCGGTCAACATCGCGCTCGGCGCGCGGAGCCTGCGGGCCTTCGAGCAGTTCGGTGAGCGTCCCGGAGCGGAGATCGACCTGCGCCAGCACGGCTACCTGTTCCTGCTTTCCGCACCTGCGGACGTCACGGCGTTCGAGGACGGCGTGCGGTTGCAGAACGAGCTAGGGGTGCCCAGCCGGATGCTCACCGCTGCCGAGGCGGCCGAGCTCACGCCCATGGTGTCCGTGCAGGACGTGCTCGCCGCCGCCTACTCCCCCACCGACGGCCATTGCACGCCGGAGGCCGTGGTGCACGGCTACGCCGCCGGTATCCGCAGGCACGGCGGGACCGTGCTCCCGCACTGCGCGGTGACCGGCATCGACACCGCAGGCGAGGCGGTCACCGGGGTGCGCACGGACTCCGGTGTCATCGCGACCTCCACCGCGCTCTGCGCGGCCGGAGCGTGGTCTTCGGCGGTGGCCGCGATGGCGGGGGTCGAACTGCCGGTACGGCCGCTGCGGCGGCAGATCGTGGTCACCGAGCCGATCCGGGACCTGCCGGGCCGGTTGCCGTTCACCATCGACTTCGGCACCGGTTTCTACTTCCACGAGGAAGGCCCCGGGCTGCTGATGGGAATGCCCGATCCCGCCGACAGCTCGGATCCGCATCCGGACGACAGCTGGCTGGAGCTGCTGGCCGAGACCGTCGCGCACCGCGCGCCCCGGTTCTCGACCGCGGGCGCGGCGCACCGGTGGGCCGGCCTGTACGAGATCACGCCCGACCACAACGCCCTCGTCGGGCAGGCCGGCCAGGTGCGGGGCCTGTGGTACGCCACCGGTTTCTCCGGGCATGGCTTCCTGCAGAGCCCGGCGATCGGCGAAGTGCTGCGGGACCTCGTCCTCGGCCGCACACCGCCGGTCGACGTCGGTGCTCTCGACGTGGCGCGCTTCGACCGCGCCGGGCACCGCCCCGAACGGAACCTCGTCTGAACACCGAGCCGGACACCGGGCGACCGGTCGGCGGCGATGGAGGCAGTTGTGAACGACCTGTTGCAGTCCATGGACCAGTGGGGTCCGGAGAAGATCGTCTGCGTTTCCGATGCCCGCACCGGGATGCGCGGCGTGCTGGTGGTGGACAACACCGCGCGCGGCACCGGCAAGGGCGGCATCCGGATGAGCCCCGGTGTCACGGTCGGCGAGATCGCCAAGCTGGCCAGGGTGATGACGTGGAAGTGGGCCGCCGCCGACCTCTTCCACGGTGGCGCCAAGGCGGGCATCGCGGCCGATCCCGCCGCACCGGACAAGGAACGGGTGGTGCGGGCGTTCGCGCGCAGGCTGGCCGACCAGGTTCCGGCCAGTTACGTCGCCGGTCTGGACATGGGCATGACCGAGCACGACGCGGCGATCATCCAGGACGAGCTCGGCGACCGCGGCGCGGCCGTCGGGGTGCCGGAGGAACTGGGCGGCGTCCCGTACGACGAGCTCGGCGTCACCGGCCACGGGGTGGCGGCCTCGATCGCAAGCGCGCTGGAACTGCGGGGCCGTTCGCTCGACGGGGTCCGCGTCGCGGTGCAGGGGTTCGGCGCTGTCGGCGCCGCCGCAGCCCGCCGGTTGCACGAGCTCGGGGCGCGGATCGTCGCGCTGTCCACGGCGCAGGGCGCCGTGCACGATCCGGATGGCCTGGATGTGCCGTGGTGGCTCGCCGCGCGCGCCGAACGGGGCGATGCGTGCGTGCACGCCGCTACCTCCGCGCAGCGGCTCGGCCGCGGCGACGAGCTGCTGGTGGACTGCGACGTGCTGGTGCCCGCTGCGCAGCAGGACGTGATCGGCGAACAGGTCGCAGCCGGAGTGCGCGCCGAGTTGATCGTCGAGGGCGCGAACCTGCCGACCACGACCGGCGCCCGCGCGTTGCTGGCCGCGCGGGGTGTCCAGGTGGTGCCGGATTTCATCGCGAACGCGGGCGGTGCGATCGCCGCCGGGTTCGCCATGGACGCGCGCCGCTCGGCGTTCCGGCCGGAACCGGCGCGAATACTGCACGAGGTCGCCGAGCGGTGCCGGGCGAACACCGCTCTCGTGCTGCGCACCGCTGCGCAGCGGCGGATCGAGCCGCACCACGCGGCGCTGGAACTGGCTCAGCACCGGGTGCGCACGGCTATGGAACTGCGCGGGCGACTGCCGCGGGTCGACGCCGAACCGGTCGGCGCCTGCGGGTGATCGGCGATGCTCAACCCCATCCACCTGCGAACCTTGCAGGAGTGCGTGCGCACCGGATCGTTCGCCGAAGCGGGCCGGACACTCGGCTACACCGCATCGGCGGTGTCCCAGCAGATGGCGCTGCTGGAACGTGCCGTCGGAGCACCGCTTTTCGAGCGCTCCGCGCGCAGCACCCGCAGCACCACGCTGGCGATGCGCTTGGCCGAACGCAGCCGTGACGCGCTGGGCGCGTTGGACGCCTTGGAACGTGAAGTCCACGCCATGGTCAGCGGCGACGAGGGCAGTCTGCGGCTGGCCGGGTTCGCCACCGCCAACGCGCGAATCCTGCCGTCCGTGCTGGCCGCGGTGATCGCGCGGCGCCCGAGCGCGGAGCTGCAGCTCGACGAGGGCGAGCCGGACGAAGTCTTGGACGGAGTGCTGGACGGAGTGCTGGATGCCGCGGTCGTCTTCGAGTACGACCTGGATCCCCGGAAATGGCCGTCGGACCTGCGCGCCGACGACGTGCTCGCCGAGCCGCTGCGGCTGGCGCTGCCCGCATCCCACCGGCTGGCCGATTCCCCGGAGGTCGCTCTGGAGGAACTGGCCGAGGAGTCCTGGATCTGCACCCGCAAGGACACCGCGGGTGCGCGGTCGCTGGTGCGGCTGGCCGCGGCCAGCGGGTTCGTCCCCCGGATCACCTTCCGCAGCAACGACTACTCGGTGATCCGCGATCTGGTGGCGCGCGGGCTCGGGGTCGCCGTGCTGCCGGGGCTCGCGCCCAGCGGTGGCGGGGTTCGGCTCGCCCGGATCGCCGGTCGGCAACCGTATCGGCGGGTGCGGACGCTGTATCGCAAGCAGAACACGAACCCGCTGCTGCCGATCGCACTGGACTGCTTGACGCGAGCCGGGTCGGAACTCGCGGTGCTGTGGAAATCGGACTTCGAGCACCCGCCCCGGGGCAGCAGGGACCGGACATCCGGTTCCGGTCCGGGTCCGGCAGCACCCGCACCGCCGGCCCGCGAGAACGGCACCGAGCACGACGCGGTGCACACCGATCGAGCAATCACCCCGGAGGAGAACGAGCCGACGTCCGGGCGCATCGAAGCGGAGCGATCATGACCCAGCAACCCGCCAGGTCCGAGCCGATCGACGACCACTTCCGGTCCGCTGTGGCCGGATGCGGCACCGCCGATTCCTCGACAGCGGCCCGGTATCCGGCCGCGGCGCGCCAGGAACTGCTGGAGCTGTTCGACGCGCAGTGCGGCAGCAGGCACCTGGACTTCGCAGCTCGGGAACTGGGGCACCGCAAGCTCGGCTACTACAGCATCGGCTCGGCCGGGCACGAGTCGAACGCGGCGGTCGCCGCGTCGTTGCGCCCGACGGACCCCGCGCTGCTGCACTACCGGTCCGGCGCGTTCTACCTGCGGCGGGCGAGCCAAGTGCCGGGACAGGACCCGCTGCGGGACGTACTGCTCGGCGTGGTCGCTTCCGCCGAAGAGCCGATTTCCGCGGGACGGCACAAGGTCTTCGGTCACGGCGATCTCGGGATCATCCCGCAGACCTCGACGATCGCCTCGCACCTGCCGCGCGCGATGGGGCTGGCGTTCTCGCTGGCGCGCGCCGAACAACTCGGCGTTTGCGCCGAGTGGCCCGCGGATTCGGTGGTGCTGTGCAGCTTCGGCGATGCCTCGATGAACCACTCCACCGCCCTCGGGGCGATCAACTCGGCGCTGCACTGCGCCCACCAAGGGCTACCGATGCCCTTGCTGCTGGTGTGCGAGGACAACGGGCTCGGCATCAGCGTCCGCACTCCGCACGACTGGGTGGAGTCCGCGCACTCCGGCAGACCGGGACTACGTTACTCCACAGTGGACGGTGACGATCCGGAGCAGTGCCTGCGGGTCGCCGCCGAGACGGCGGATTGGGTGCGCGAACATCGCCGGCCCGCGTTGCTGCACCTGCGCACGGTGCGGCTGATGGGGCATGCGGGGTCCGATGTGGAGTCCGCCTACCGCTCCCGTGCCGAGATCGTGGCCGAGCACGCGCGGGACCCACTGCTCGCCACCGCGAAAACCTTGGTGCGGCAACAAGTTCTCTCCGCCGAGCAGGTGCTGGAGCGTTACGAGCAGAAGCGGGCCGAGGTGGCGCGCATCGCCGAACAGGCGCTGTCCCGGCCGAAACTCGCCGACAGCCGGGACGTCATGGCAACGATCGCCTCCGAGCACCCGGAAGCCGTCCGGGACCGGGTCCGCCGTGGACCGACCGAGCAGGCGACGGTTCCGGACCGGGGGCTGACCCTCGCGGAGTCGATCAATCACGGGCTGGCGGCGGCGTTGGCGGGCGATCCCGGTGTGCTGGTGTTCGGTGAGGACGTCGCGGGCAAGGGCGGCGTGTACGGGGTGACCCGCGGTCTGCGCCGCAGGTTCGGGGGCCTGCGGGTGTTCGACACGGTGCTCGACGAGCAGAGCGTGCTGGGGACCACGCTCGGGGCCGGAACGGCCGGCCTGCTGCCCATTCCGGAGATCCAATACCTGGCGTACCTGCACAACGCCGCCGATCAGCTGCGGGGTGAGGCCGCGACGCTGGGGTTCTTCTCGGACGGCCGCTTCCGGAACCCGATGGTGGTGCGCATCGCCGGCTACGCCTTCCAGAAAGGTTTCGGCGGGCACTTCCACAACGACAATTCCGTCGCCGCGCTGCGCGACATCCCCGGCCTGGTGGTCGCCTCCCCGGCCAGCCCGGACGATGCCGCCGCCATGCTGCGCACCTGCGTAGCAGCCGCCCACGAGGATGGACGGGTATGCGTGTTCCTGGAACCGATCGCGCTGTACCACGAGCGGGACCTGCATGAGACCGGGGACGAAGGATGGCTGGCGCGCTACCCCGATCCGGTCGGCGGACACGTACCGATCGGGCGGGCGCGCACCTACGGGAACGGGACCGACCTGACGCTGGTCACCTTCGGCAACGGGCTACCGCGTTGCCTCCGGGTCGCGCGGCGGTTGCAGCGCGAAGGGGCCGGGGTTCGCGTGCTGGACCTGCGGTGGCTGAGCCCGCTACCCACCGAGGACCTGCTGGCGGCGGCGCGTGCGACCGGGTCGGTGCTGGTGGCCGACGAGACGCGGCGCAGCGGCGGGGTGTCCGAACCGGTCGTGACCGCTCTCGCGGACGCGGGTTTCGCCGGCAGGATCGCGCGGGTCACCAGCGAGGACAGTTTCATCCCGCTCGGCGACGCCGCGTACCACGTGCTGTTGGACGAGCAGGACATCGAGGACACCGCGCGGAAGCTGCTGGCGGGAACGTCCGACGCCGCCACGGGAGACGGCACCCGCCCGACCCGCGACGGGTGATCGCCGCGGCCCTGACCGAAGATTCCGGCCCTCGGACCGCGGCGGAGGCCGTCCGGGCGAAAGGGCCGACGGCGCACTCCCCTGCGCCGCCGGCACCGCCATGCTAGGCGCGGAACCGCC
>NZ_JAFRFW010001021.1:0-21536 GCF_017434145.1 Saccharopolyspora sp.
CAGCGCGGGCTCGCCCGCCGCTGATCCGGTCGAGCCGAACGAGGCGCCGGGAGCGCGAACAAGTCCGAAGTGGACGGTCTAGGGCAAGCCGGTTTCACCTACGTGCGAAACACCTTGTGCCCGTTTCATCACCGGCCGAGTCATCAACGTCAACGGCGGCGCCGGAACGACTCGTTGAAAGCCGCTCGGCAGCCGGGATGTCATCGGGTGCGCGCAGGCGACGAAGTACGCGATCGGCCGAATCGCTCCGACGGCGTCACGGCTTGCGCCCGACCGCCCCGTACATCGCGATGTCCGCGTCCGGAACCGCTTCGTAGGTGTCGCTGTCCGGCTTCCACTTGTGCATCTGCACGATGCCGGGTTCGACCAGTTCCAGGCCTTGCAGGAAACGTGCGGACTGCTCGCGGTCGCGCCAGCGCAGCGTCTCGCCGTGATCGTGGTAGGTCTGGCGCACCTTGGCCAGCATCTCCGGGGCGAAGTCGTCGGTGGCGATCGTGGCGGCCACGTAACTCCCGGACGGCAGCGCATCGATGATCCGCCGGGTGACCGCAAGCGCTTCGTCGTCATCCTCGATGAAGTGCACGACGGCGATGAGCATCAGCCCGATCGGCTTGTCCGGGTCGAGCGTGTCGCGCAGCTCGGGCGCGGACAGGATCGCTTCCGGATCGCGCAGGTCCGCGTTCAGGTAGGCGGTGCGACCGCGCTCGTTGCTGGTCAGCAGCGCGCGGGCGTGCGCGAGCACGATGGGATCGTTGTCGGTGTAGACGACACGGGCCTCTGGGCGCACCTCCTGCACGACCTCGTGCAAGTTCGGCGAGGTGGGGATGCCGGTGCCGATGTCCAGGAACTGGTCCACACCGCACTCGGTTACCAAGTAGCGGGCGGCCCGGTGCAGGAACTCCCGGTTGGCCCGCATGTGCACCGGCAACGCGGGCCAGACCTGCACGGTGGCGTCCGCAGCGGCTCTGTCGACGGCGTAGTTGTCCTTGCCGCCGAGTATGTAGTCGTAGATCCGCGCACCGTGCGCCCGGTCCGTCCGGAGGTCCGCGGCAGGCCGCGGAATCCCATCGCTCATCGTGCTCTCCCCGATCAAAGCACTCGTGCAACCAACTTGATCAGCATCGCACAGCGCACCCCGGACCTACGAACGACCAACCCCGGTGACCACAGTGGACAGAACGCCCGGATCGGTCAGGAGGAATCCGCGGGATGGCCCGCCACCACGTTCGCGAAGGGTTTCCCTGTCGCAGCACCGCGTGCGTCCTCGCAGCAGCGGCCCGCAGACTGCCGCGGAACGTGCGCCGCCGACGGCGATCATGCCTGCACAGCGGCGTTTTGTGGATTCGCGAGGCGGTTTCGTCGTCGATCCTCGCGCAATCGAGTCGATGTAATCTCGATCACGGGACCGAGCGGTTGGCCGGTCTCGACCCGCCATTCGAGTCGACACGATCGGGAGCAACCGATGTCCACCTACGAATCCGGCTCACCGCTGAACCGGCGGTCCCTGCTGCTGGGTACCGCGGGCACCGTGGGACTGGCGACCGTGCTGCCCGCCGTCGCATCGGCCAAGGGCGCCGCGCCGAACCAGGAATACCCGCCGAACTGGCCGGAAAAGAAACCCTACGGCACCGCGGACACCCGGAAGGACCTGTGGCCGAGGGACGACAACTCGCGCATTCTCGATCTCGAGCTGCGCCCTCGGGACGAGGAGCTCGGCAGGATCTGGATCCGGGACACCTACGTCAACTGCTTCACGGTCGACGGGAAGGCGCTCTACGTCGCCACGGGCACCACCCGCGCCGGTGATCTCGACGCGGCATCGCCGTGGAACGACGGCATCTTCGTGTGGGTCGCCGACTCCTTGGACGGCCCGTGGAAGCTGGTGGACACGACCGGTATCCGGCCCGATGCGGACAAGGGCAAGGTGTGGTCACCGGAGTTCGTCGGCGAGAACGAGCCCGGACGCACCGTCGTCGCCCCGTGGCAGGAGTACTGGCACGACGAGGAATACGGCAAGCGCGGCAACGTTTGGGCGCCGGAGCTGCACTACTTCCGCGGCACCTGGTACCTCGTCGCGTGCATGGGCGATCACTCCAGGAAGGTCGGGTCGTTCATGCTCAAGAGCGAGGGCGGCGTGCAGGGCCCGTACCGGGTCGTCGAGGGAAACCTCGAAAAGCCGTTCGGCGACCTGGCCCCCGACGGGCCGGATTTCGTCGACCCGGAGATCTACCACCACATCGACGGCGGGCTCTACACCGAAGACGGCAAAGCGTGGCTCGTGCTGCACAACGACCTGTACGCGGAATTCCGGGACGACATGGAGGACATCGTCCCGAAAACGAACCTCCCGGAGTTCGAGCAGACGCGGTACGCACCGGAGCCGTATCTCGAAGGCGCGTTCGTGCTCAAATACGAAGAGACGTACTACATGATGCACGCCGCCTGGAATCGGACGTCGACCGAACCCGACGGCAGCAAGCGCTACGCCTACAACACGCCCGAGAACGACGGCGAGCAATACCAGTACGACGCGATCATCGCCGTCTCGGACCCGTTCGAAGGTCCGTACTCGAAGCGCTGGACCGCCGGTGTCGGCGCCGGCCACAACAACCTCTTCGCCGACGCCGACGGCCGACTGTGGGCGACGTTCTTCCGCAACCCGGTCGCCGGCTACTGGGCCGACCCGTCACGGGTCGAGGACGCCGCCGTGCCCGGCGTGGTCCGAATGGAGTGGACCGGCCCGGGTCGCGACCGGATCTACGTCCAACGCCGGAAGTGAGGGTGCCTGGCATGACGGCGCTTCGTGGCGGGACCACCGACCGTACGATCACGCTGACCCGGATGATCACGGCAGCCGGGCGAACAGCGCCTGAACAGCGCTGCTGTGGACACGCAGTTCCTGTTGCGGTCGAGTTCACTCGCACCGGACATCAAGTTCGATCCGGCCGGTCGTTCCGGTCGATCTCGGATTCCGCGGCGATCCGGTGGAACGCCTCGACCAACGGCAGCTCCCGCTCCGCCGCGCTCGCGATGGAAAGCCGGACCGGCGGAGCGCCTTCGATCGGGATGTAGCGCACCTGCGGGTGCGGGTGGTGCAGCTTGGCCGAAACCGGAACGACCCCCACCCCTTGCCCGGCGGCCACGGCTTCGAGCCATTCGTCGAAGTTGCCGCACCGCACCGCCACCGCGGGGCCATGTCCCGGCCACAAATCCGGATTGGTCGTACCGCTCACCGTGTTCATCACCAGTGGATGCGCGGCCAATTCGGCCCATCGGACCGCGGGTTCCTCCGCGAGCGGGTGCGACAGCGCCACCACCGCGACCCGGGTTTCGTGCGTCAACGTGGTCGTGCGCAACCCGAGGTCGTCGACCTCGCCCCGGATCACCGCGACATCGACCCCGCCGTGATCGAGGCCAGCGGTGCGATCATCGATGCGAACCAGCTGGACCTGGGCGCTGGTCTCGGCTTCGAAGCGCTGGGTGACCTGCTGTGCCCAGCCGCTCGGGAGCACCCACGCGAACCCGAGGCGCAGCACGGCGCCTTCCATCGTGTGCTGAAGGACACTGTCCAGACTGGGCAGCACCCGGCGCAAACCGCCGTGCAACCGTTGCCCGGCCGGTGTGAGGTGCACGTTCCGCGTAGTGCGATCCACCAGATGCACCCCGAGGGCATCCTCCAGTTTCCGGATCATTCTCGTCAGCGTCGGCTGCGTCACCTCCAACCGGCCTGCCGCGCGGGTGAAGTGCAGGTCTTTGCAGAGCTCTTCGAAAGCCCGCAGCTGCTGCAGGTCGACGTCGTCCATACCGCCAGAGCATAGAGCATTACCGGAACGCATTTGTCTCGTTTAACCTAGCCGCCTAGTCTGCGGCCGCGAGCTCACCGAATGAGGAGTCGACATTGTCACGTGCTGAGTTTCCGCTACCGCGGATTCCGGTGATACTCGGACCAATGGCAGGAGGCGCGGGAACGCCCGCGCTGGCCGCGGCGGTCTCCAATGCGGGCGGACTGGGATTCCTCGCCGCGGGCTACAAGAATGCCGCGAAGCTCGGCGAACAGATCGACCAGTTGCGCCAACTCACCTCGGCCGACTTCGGGGTGAACCTTTTCGTTCCGGAAATCGACGAGCCTGATCCAGCCGGCGTGCGCGCCTATCGGGAACGGATTTCCACCACAGCGCACGAACTGGGCGCCGAACCGGGTGATCCGTTGTGGACCGATGACGACTGGGAGGCCAAGGTCGCGCTGCTGCTCGCCGACCCGGTGCCGGTGGTGAGCTTCACCTTCGGCTGCCCGCCCGCCGACGTCGTGTCCAGCTTGCACGACGTCGGCAGCGCCGTGGTGGGCACGGTCACCGGCGTCGCCGAGGCCGAGCAAGCGCAAGCCGCCGGAGTCGACGCGCTGTGCGTGCAGGGCAGCGAGGCGGGCGGGCACCAAGCATCGTTCAACGACGCCGAGGAGCGCACGACGCCGCTGGTGGACCTGCTCACCGCCGTGCGGGGGCGGAGTTCGTTGCCGCTGATCGGTGCCGGCGGCGTGATGAACGCCGAGCACGTCCGGGCGGTCCTCGACGCCGGTGCCGTGGCCGCGCAGCTGGGCACCGCGTTCCTGCGCGCGGCGGAGTCCGGCGCGAACCCCGGGCACAAAGACGCTTTGGTCGATCCCCGCTACAGCGAAACCGCGGTGACCCGCGCGTTCAGCGGCCGGCGCGCCCGCGGCCTGGTCAACTCGTTCATGCGGGAGCACGACGCCCAGGCACCCGTCAACTACCCGCGTGTGCACTACCTGACCGCACCCCTGCGCGCCGCGGCGGGCAAGGCCGGGGACATCGACCGATTGAACCTGTGGGCGGGGACCCGCCACGAGCTGGCCGAAGCCCGTCCCGCCGGGGAAATCGTGGCCGCGGTCGCGGACCGACTCGCCACGCGGTCCGACCGAGGGCAGTGACCTGGCGATGACCGACAAACTGGGGGCCCGGATTTCCGAGGGAGCGGTGACGCCGTCCCCGCAGGGCTTGATCACCGCGGGTGCGCTGGCGTTGGCGGCCGTGATGGGGATCGGACGCTTCCTCTACACACCGGTGATGCCCGAGATGCAGCGCGCCGCCGGGTTGTCCGCACACGTGGCCGGCTCGCTGGCGACCGCGAACTACCTCGGCTACCTGGTCGGGGCGCTGGTCACGGTGTTCCTCGACGTCGCCAAGCTGCGCCGGCCGCTGCTGGTGGCGGGGCTGATCGGCAGCGCCGGATTGACCGCGAGCATGGCCGCCACGACTTCCGCGGCGCCGTGGCTGTTCATGCGCTTCGGCAGCGGGGTGGCGAGCGCGCTGGTGTTCGTGGCCGCCACTGATTTCGTGCTCGACTCGGTGCAGCCCGGACGACGCTACGCGGTCGGCTGGTTCTACGGCGGCGTCGGCACCGGGATCGCCCTGTCCGGACTGATCACGCCGCCGTCCGTGGATTTCGCCGGCTGGCGCGGCCCGTGGCTGGCCGGCGCGGTGCTGATCGCGCTCGTGATCCCGTTCGTGCTGCTGAAAAGCCCCGGTGGCGCCCGCCATCGACACGCGGCCGAAGCGGCACCGGCCGGGCCGGATCCGATGCGGCTGCCGTTCGCGCTGCTCGTCATCGCCTACCTGTTGGAAGGCGCCGGTTACATCATCACCGGGACCTACCTGGTGACCATCGTGGGCGAATTCGGCCCGGCTTGGCTGAGCGCGTCCGCGTGGGTGCTGGTCGGTCTCGCCGCCATCCCCTCCTGCCCGTTGTGGGCGTGGGCCGCGCAGCGCTTCGGGCAGACGTCGACGCTGCTGGGCTCCCTGCTGCTGCAAGCTGTGGGGCTCGCGTTGCCCGCCTGGAATCCGCATCCGGTGTCGGTGGTGATCTCCTCGCTGATCTTCGGCGGCACCTTCATGGCCATCGTCACGCTGATCATGCCCTTGGGCAGGCAGTGGGCCGGGCGTAGCGCCGCGGCCAGCGCACCTGTCCTGATCACCAGCTACGGACTCGGTCAGGTGCTCGGGCCGCCTGCCGCGGAGGCCATGTCGACGGGTGGTTCGCTCCTGCCCGCGCTATGGCTCGCGGGCGGGCTGGTGCTGGCGGCTGCGCTGATCGTGCTGCTGGCCGCTTCGCTGACCAGGAGGAGGCCGTCGCCCGGCTGACCGGGCCGCTCCTGCTACCGGCTGTTTCACGCCGCCATTCGGCACCTCCCCCGAAGATGTCGCTGACTCGGTCCGTCACGCCGTGCTCGCACCACCGCACGTATCCGTCAACGAAGTGCTGATCCGGCCGACGGACCACGTCTGAGGTCCGGCGACCGTTCCGCAGCACGCGCCGATTCCCGGTCGGGCTCGCACGAACGCCGCCGGCCCCGACGGGGCAAGAACATGCCGCGGCCCAGCAGGGTAATCCCGGGCGCACGGCCTCATTCCGGAGTTACCGTGCCCGAGGTCGCATCCACGGTGATGACCTGACCCGTCTCGATTTCCGCGGTGGCGTTCCGGACGCAGATCACCGCCGGAATCCCGTACTCGCGGGCGACCGTAGGACCGTGCGCCATGGGCGAGCCGGTTTCGGTGACGAGCCCGGCCGCGGTCATGAACAGCGGAGTCCAGCCGGGATCGGTCGTGCTGGCCACCAGGATCTCGCCGGGTTCGAGCCGCGCGTCGGCCGGATCGCGAACGACGCGCGCACGCCCGGTCACCTTGCCCGGGGAGGCGCCCAGACCGGTCATCGCGCCATCGGCGACGGCCTCGGGCGCGCCCGTCGCCTCCAGGTCCGTGCCGTCGGAAAGCACCGCGATCGGGACCGCGCGTCGGCGCATTTCCCTGGTGTGACGGGACTTTCGTTCAACGGCGAGGTCCCGCTGGTCGGTTCCGCGCACCGCCGCTCGGATCTCGTCGAGGTCCAGGAACATCACGTCGCCGGCTTGCTCCAAGCGTCCCTGCCCGCTGAGATCCTCGCCGACGCGCAACAGCTGCGTGCGCATCGAGCTCAGCGAGTACAGCCAGGCGAACTTGCCCAGTTCGCGCAGGCCGGTGAGCCGGCGGGCGCGGCGCATGCAGAACCGGGCGAGGCGGGCACGGATCGGGCGCTTGCGACGGGCGCGCTCGTGGAGCTCGTCGATCATGGCCTCCGCGCGTTCCGCGGCTTGGGCGAACCGGCGGTCCGGAGCCTGCTCGGGATCGGTGATCCGCAGGTATCCGGCGATGGTCGACAAGATCTGCGTCGGATCCTCCGACCAGCGAGGCACCCCGATGTCGACTTCCGACGCAGCGCGGTGGCCGTAGCGGGACAGGAAGTCGTCCAGCCCGATGTCGGGGAGTTCGCCTGCCTGATAGCGGGTGGCGAGCTCCGCGGGCGGTGTGAACCGCAGCAGTTCCCGCTCCGGCTCGTCGAGGTCGGCGGCCAGCCGCCACAACGCGAGGTCCATTTCGGTGGTGACGTTGTGCGGCAACCCGCCCAGGACGGTGTCCAGCTCGGCGTCCGTGGCGATGCCCTTGAGCAGCGCGTTCGGGATCCGGCTGACGACGATTCCGATGAACAGCGGCCAGATCACCTCGGACGCCGTCATGAAGTCCCGCTGCACCTGCTCGGCGAAACGCAGCCGCTCGGCGGTGCTCGCGGATTCCGGTGCCACGGCCCGGCGCTTGAGCTTCTCGGTGGTCCGGAAAGCGCGTTCGCGCGCGGCGGCGGGGAAGGCGAGAATCCGGATGAACTCGAACTTCGCCTTCGGCAGCACCCGCAGCCCCTTCTTGAGCAGCGGCGCAACGGGGAAGGGCAGACCACCGGTGGTCGGCGCGAAACGCGGATCTTTCAGCAGCCGCCGCACGATCTCGACGTTGCGCGGCCCGTAGACCTCCATCATCCGCGGCAGTCGCGACCGGATTCGCTTGTTGCGCAACAGGTCCGAGAAGTCCATGAACAACCGATCGCCGACCGGGACGATCCCCATGGCATCGCCGAACGCACCGCCCGAGAGCCCGGCGGAGTCCATCCACAGCTTCGCGCCACGGGTCAGCGCCGACATCCCCGCCGGGGTGAAGGGCCGCAGCATTCCCTGCATGTGGCCCATCTCGAAGTAGACCCGCAAGTCATCGGTTTCCGGCGGCAGCGGGAAATGTGTTGTGATGGCACGGGATTGCAGCAGCCACAGCCCGCCGTCCCGGGCGATGGCCCACTCGATGTCCTGCGGGCAGCCGAAGCTCTCCTGCACCGCGGCCCCGGCTTCGCGCAGCAGCTCCAGCTGATCGCGGTCCAGGCAACCGTCCGCCCGCGGCGGGGTTCCGTCGAGGACGTAGTGATCGGCGATGGCGGACCCGTCGACGACCGCCTCACCCGATCCGGAAACCGCGTCCACGACCATGTCCGTCCGCGTCCCGGTGAGCGGGTTCGCGGTGAACAACACCCCGCCGGCCTTCGCATCGACCATCCGCTGCACGACCACGGCCATGTGCACGTCGGGGCCGACACCGTTGGCCTCGCGGTAGGCGACCGCCCGATCCGAGTGCAACGAATCCCAGCAGCGGCGGATCGCGTTGAGCAGCTCACTGGCACCGCTGACGTCGAGAAAGCTCTCCTGCTGCCCCGCGAAACTGGCATCGGGCAGGTCCTCGGCGGTGGCGCTGGAACGCACCGCCACCCGTCCGCCGCCGATTCGAGCGTAGGCGTCGAGGACTTCTCCTTCCGGGATCTCACCGGTCACATGCGCTCGCGTGGTCAAGCAGAACCCTTGCGGCACCCGGAAGCCGGCCTTGATCAACTCACCCAGGCCGGCGGCTTTCCCACCGACCAGTCCGAGCATGCTCGCGTCGATCTGCGCGAGTTCGATCACTTGGGAATCATTGCCGGTCGCCATCGCGCGGCTCCCGTCTCGTACGGCGATCACGTCTCAACACGCCGACCAGACTTCCCGGCACACCACGGCAAAGCCGATGGCCAGATGCTACTCCCGGAACCGCTCCGGTCAATATCGATCCGCCCAGAGCCCGCCGCCCGGTGCATGGTGGCGCGCGCCACCTTTATTGACCGCTCAGTCCAGATCGGGCAGAGTTATGGACGCAATGGTCCATAACTGAGGGAGGTGGGCGGCGTGGCCGTCCTGACCGGCAAGACCGCGGTGATCACCGGCGGCAGCAGCGGCATCGGGCTCGAGATCGCACGGGCGTTCCGCGACGAGGGCGCGAAGGTGTTCATCACCGGCCGCCGCAAGGAAACGCTCGACAAGGCGATCGCCGAGCTCGGCGCGAACGTGACCGCCGTCGTCTGCGACTCCGCCGTGCCCGCCGATCTCGACGCGCTCTACGAAACCGTCCGCGAGCAGGCCGGGCACCTCGACGTCGTGGTCGCCAACGCCGGTATCGGCATCGAGACCGCATTCGGCGAGGTCACCGAGGATCAGGTCGACGCCCAGTTCGCCACCAACGTGAAGGGAACGATCTTCACCGTCCAAAAGGCATTGCCGCTGCTCCGCCCAGGGGCATCCATCATCTTGACCGGATCGAGCGCCGCGACACGCCCGCCGCACGGTCTCGAGATCTACGCCGCGACGAAGGCTGCGGTGCGCAACCTGGCCCGCGGCTGGGCGCACAGCTCGCGCCGGTACGGCTTCCGGGTCAACGTGCTCTCGCCGGGCACGGTCCCCACTCCGGGCCTGCTCGATCTCCTCCCCGCGGAAGCTCGGGAACAGACCAAGGAAATGACCCCGCTGGGGCGGCTCGGCGCACCCGAGGAGATCGCCGCGGCCGCCACCTTCCTGGCCTCGGACGCCTCGAGCTACGTCAACGGCTCCGAGCTCGCCGTCGATGGCGGCGTCGCGCAGATCTGATGCCCGCCACCCACCCTGCGGGCGACTTGGCGCCGTGAGGTGGCTCCTCGGTGCACTACAGCAGTCGCCCCAGGGCGGACTCGGCCACAGCGGAGAGCGCGTCGACTCCCATGCCTGTCCGCCCGAGCGCGACCACTCCGAGCTGGGCGGCAAGAACCGCATGGGCGATCTGGCCGGGATCCGCATCGGGATCCACGTCGCCTTCGCGCTGGGCTCGCTCGACCGCCTCCGTCAGGACCTTGGCGGTCGCGTCGTAGCTGCGCCGGGCCTCGGCCGCAACATCCGGCATGCTCGCCGCCAGCTCGGCTGTGGTGTTGGCCAACAGGCACCCGCGCCGGGCGGATTCCGAGTCACAGCTCGGACCTCGCACGAACTCGCGCACCAGGTCGATGCCCCGCGGCACGGACGCCAGCCGCTCGTGCAGCATTCGGTCGTTCGCGTCGTTGTATTCGCGCAGCACCCGCAGGAACAAGTTGTGCTTGTCGCCAAAAGCTCCGTACAGGCTGCCCTTGCCGAGTCCGCTGGCGCGCATCAGATCGTCCACCGACGTCGCCGCGTAGCCCTTGTCCCAGAACACCTGGCGGATCGCAGCGACGACGCAGTCCTCGTCGAATTCCCGGGGGCGTGGCACGCCGCGATGATACGGGTTCTTGACCAAACAGGCCAGAAACCTGGGCGCCCCTCGGCACGACCTTGGCTGCAGCGCTCGTCGGTGAACAGGGGGAACGCTGAGCTGCACCACGTGCATGAGCGTGGCGAGCTGGGCGCGGGACGCGCGGCTATCGGACGGCCGCCGAACCCGATGCCGCAAGCGCCGGAAAGTCGAGCCGGATGGTCCGTCGCTGACGAGCATCACTCGGGAGGAACGCCGGGAACACAACGTCGTCGGACTGGCACAGCTGGTCGCACCCGGCTACCCGGGCAATCGGTCGCCGGGTTCCACGGCTGCCACGGCCTGCTGCTGATGCGAACCGGGGTCGCCGACCGGTGGCGCCCGCGTTCTCCGCAGAAAGATCACTCGGCCGCGTGAAAGTTCGACGCAGGCATTTGAGCCCGACGACAGTCAAGATCCATGGCGGTTGAGGCACCAGACGAGAAATTGACACGCCTGGTTGCACAAAAAGAGTAGCGCTGGGCACAGCGCGTGATCCACAAGCCTTTTCGGGAGCACCCGAATTCAGCGCATCGGCTAAATGTCGTTCATATGGCGCAACGCACTCGTCGATCGGCCGGACGGCAGCCAGATGAGTCAATTTCCTCGTTTCCCGAACAACGTGCCCCCATTCGCGTGTAATACACATCTCAGCGAATTTCACCCACTAGAGTAGCGTGATCCGAAGTCGTTGCATCGGACCCCGCCCCCAAGTAGGCTCAATTCAAATTTCAATCACCCCTGTCGCTAATCAGTTTCGTATCGGAACCCGAGGTGAAATCGGCTTGATACGCGCGAAACCAGAGGACGTGCATGTACGTACGGAGCATTGAGGAAATCATCGATACCGAGCGGGATGTGGACTGGGGAAACGGTAAGAGCTACCGCCTGCTACTTGAGTCCGACGGCATGGGATACACGGTTTGCCACACGGTGGTCAAAGCCAACACCAGTTCAAAAATTCGCTACCGGAATCACCTGGAAGCCTGCTACTGCATCGCCGGCGAAGGCGAGGTCGAGGACCTCAACGGAAACCGATATCCACTTTCTCCTGGCGTCTTATACGTCCTGAACGATCACGATGAGCATTACCTGCGCGGCGGCGACAACAAGGATCTAGTGCTGGTCAGTGTATTTAATCCGCCCCTCAAGGGGCCGGAAAAGCACGACCTGAGCCGCCCTGATTCAAGCTATTAAGACATACCGGCACAGCTCGTCCGCGCAACCCACGAGTACCTACTCAACGAAACGAAGAGGTTCCTGGAAAGAACATGAATACACAGATTGCGCACAACGGCGTCGACCTTTCCGGGGTCAACGTTTTCGTCGGAGGACCCATCCAGCACGCCATTCAGGGCGACGGCTTCCACGCATCACTTCGTGAAACCATTTCACGTGTCATCGACGCCGTGCAGGATTCGAATGGAACCGTTTTCTCGGCGCACTTGGCGGAGAAATTCGGCGACGATACTTCCCTGTTCACACCGGAACAGGTGTCAGTGCGTGATTTCGGCTGGATGGGACAGTGCGATGTCTTCATTCCAGTCCTCCCCACCGGGCAAGAGGAAGAACTGCTGCGCACTGACGGAACGCACGTCGAGCTCGGTTGGGCATCGGCGTTGCGGAAGCCGATTGTTCTAGTCACGCCGCTGCCGATCAATCCGACGGCCAGCCACTTGCTGCGCGGGCTGCCCAGAGTGGGCAACGTGACGATGCTGGATCTCGCAGCAGTGGTCGAGCGGCCGGAGTCACTGTTGGACGTGGTGGGCTCGGTTACCGTGCGGCCGCAGGTGATCGCACCGGCGGTGACCGGGGACGCAGCGGGAGCGGCGCTCCGATGAGTGAGCCCGCTAATCGATCTGCGGTCGAAGTCCTGGGGCTTACCCTGTCCTCGCCATTGGTCGTTGGTTCGGGTCTGCTGACCGATCAGGAACGCAATACCCGTCGACTGCTCGCCAAGGGCGCGGGAGCGGTGGTGACCAAGACCATCCACCCGGCCCCGGGCGTCCTGGCCAACGAGCGGTTGCTGCGCATTCCCACCGGGATGCTGAACAGCACGACATACTCGCGGCGCGCGGTCGACGAGTGGTGCGGGATCATCAACCGCTTCGCCGAGCAAGCCCTACCCGTCATCGTCTCGATCCACGCTCGAAGCCCTGGAGAACTCGGTGCACTGGCAGAGCAGGTCGTCAATGCCGGAGCTCAGGCCCTTGAGCTGGGAATCGCGTGCATGAACGAGGACGAGACGTTCGAGGACACTCCTGACCGCGTGTACCAGTACACGGCACAAGTGCGCGCACGCGTGTCGGTGAAGATCAGCGCCAAATTGGCGATCGGTGGCGATACTCGAGGACGCGCCGAGGCGGCGATCTTCGCAGGAGCCGACGCGATCACGTTGAGCGACACGATTCCTGGCCTCGCGGTCGAGACCGACAGCGGGCAAGTGCACCTCGGTGATGCCTACGGTTACTCGGGCCCCAGCCTCAAGCCGATGGTCCTTGCCGAAATCTTCGCGTTGCGCAACGCCGGATTTGACTCGCCGATTCTGGGGTCAGGTGGCGTGCAAACCTGTGATGACATCGTCGACTACCTCAGCGTGGGGGCCAATGTCGTTCAGGTGTACACGGCATTGCACAGGAACATGTACGACACGTTGGTCGACTTACACGAGGGATTGACCTCGTGGTTGGACAACCGTGGCACCACGCCCGCCGAACTGTTCGGACGAAGTCTCGACAGGGAGAACCATGCGCACGCGAAGTAGTACGCCGCGGAGCTTTACGGATGTCACCAGCGCGGAAGCGACGAGCACGGCAACAGAGGCGACTCTGGTGTGGGCGATCGGCGGGATCGAACAGCACGGTCCTCATCTTCCACTCTCGGTCGATTTCGACATCGCGGATGCCTTGGCGCGACAGGTCGCTGCCGAGTTGGACGGTTACACACTGCCGTCGCAGCCGATTTCGGTTCGGTCCCTGCCGCAAAGCGGTGGTGGGCTGGCTTTCCCCGGCACGGTGTTCGTCCACGGGACGTCGTTCGTGCACTACATCACCAACGCGCTGACCTCGCTGGCCGAACTGAGGCCTCGACGAGTCGTCGTCCTCAACGGTCACTACGAGAACGAAGTGTTCCTGTTCGAAGCGCTCGACATGTGTCGGTCGAGCGGGAAGCTCGACACGACCGCAGTGCTGGCGTTGAGCTGGTGGAGCGCGGTGCAGGGATCCTGGACCGCCGAGCACCTTCCAGATTTTCCCGGTTGGCATGCCGAACATGCAGGCCTCACCGAAACCAGCCTGATGATGTTCCTGCGCCCGCAGGCGGTTCGAGAGGACCGGCCGGAGCACGACGCACCGCCCCCGGCCGGCGTGTACGCGCATCCGGTTGATGTCGACCGGATTTCGCACAACGGTGCCCTATCGTCCACCGCCGGAGCGTCCGCGGAGATCGGCGAAGCGCTCTTCTGGCACGTCGTCGACAACATCTGCGAGCTGGTGCGATCTCCGCACCGGAAACCACGGCAGCGTTGACAGCGACCCACGGCGCGGACACGGGATCGACCATCGCAGGAGACGCGTTCATGACCTTTTCCGAGCAAGTCCCCACTGTATGTCTCTGCAATGCCGTCGACACGTTGCGCGGCATCGCCGATCGCGCCCACAGCGCGGAGGAAGCGAACCTCATCCTTTCCGAATCGTGCTACCAGCAAGACCAGGCTTTGTTCTGGGAACCGGGCAGGAAGCTCATCGTGACGGCTGAGCCCATAGCCGAACTCGCCTGGCAAACGGACTTCCTCGGGTTGGAGGGCATCTCGAACACGAGCCCACGTCACGCCTCCACTGCACTGTTCACCGACGTTGCCGAGGACCAGTGCATTGTGCGGGATCTCGTTTCACATGCAGGTTCCGGAGGCCGGCTCCGGCTGATACCGCACACCACGACGCCCGAGTTGTGGAAGCTGGTAGACATGCTGGAAACACAGCACGGTCTGCGCATCGAGCTTCCCGAAAGCACCGTGAACCAGGCATTACGCGACTACCTGGACACCAAAATCGGCTTGCGCGCTCTCGCCGAGGAGTGCGGCCTGCAGGACACCGCGTGCCGGGTGGCACGCGGTGCGGCGTGCACTACCCGGCAAGAGGCGGCTGAAGCCGTGGAAGGGTTTCAACGATCCGAAGCATCCTGCATCGTCAAGGCGGACCGAGGTGAGGCCAGTGTCGGCCTGCTCATCTTCCGGCCAGGTGACAGTACGACGACGGTGCGTCGCGAGTTGGAGCAGTGCGCGTTTTATGGTGACGACCCCATCGTGGTGGAGGAGTACATCGAGGGCGCCGGGGTGGTGTTTCCGTCGGTCGAATATGTCATCTCCGGCGACCCCGCGGTACCGCCACAACTCACACACATTTGCCTTATGCTGTTCGAGGGAGCCACCCAGCTGCGCGGGAATGTGACGACCGCGTCGCTCGGCGAGCACCCGTGGCACTCGAACTTGATCGCAGGTAGCGAGATCATCGCCCGTGAACTGCAACAGCGCGGCTACCGGGGACACTTCGGAATCGACGCGGTCGCCCGTCCGGACGGCACGGTCTTCCTCCTGGACCTCAACGCACGACGCACGGGATCCACACATGTCCACGACTTCGGCGTCGGCTTTTTCGGCGACGATTACCGCGACCGCGTGACGGTCGGAAACTACGACTTCTACGGGCTGCCGCACGACGTCCCGCTGAGCTCCGTCCTGAGCGGACTCGGTTCCCTCGCGGCTCCTCCCGGCGCAGGCGACGAAGGTGTCGTGCCCTGTGAGCTCACAGGGTTGCGCACCGGCAGGCTCAGCTGCTTGATTTTCGCTTCGACGCTGAGCAGGTTCGAAGCCGTGGTAGAGCAGGTTCGCGCCGCCGTCGCTACGATCAACGCTGAATACGATTCACGGTAGGAAATGACAGAACACACGCGCCGTTGGCTGATCCTCGGTGTCGTCGCCGGATGCTACTTTCCGGTGGCCGCTGATGCGACGATACTCAACCTGGCGATTCCGTCGCTGAACAACGCCTTGGGAACGAGCGCCCAGGACATCCTCTGGATCGCGAACATCTACCCATTATTGATGGTGGGACTGGTTCTTGTGACCGGCCCACTCGGTGACCGGATCGGGCATCAACGGCTGCTGCTCTGGGGGTTGGTGGTGTTCGCGGCCGCCTCCGCCGGATGCGCGTTCGCATCGACCCCTGCGGCACTCATCGCCGGGCGTGGAGCGCTCGCGGTCGGCGCCTCCGCCATCATCCCGGCCACCCTGTCGATCATCCGGCAAGTGTTCGTGAACGCCCGTGAACGCGCCTTTGCCATTGGTGTGTGGAGCGCCGTCGCTTCCGGGGGCGCCGCACTGGGGCCGCCACTCGGGGGGATCCTGCTCGAATACTTCTGGTGGGGCAGCGTCTTTTTGATCAATATTCCGATCGCGCTCGTCGCGTTGCTGGGGGTAGGTCGGTTGCTCGGCAATCACCCCGCCCCTCAGCCACCGAAGTGGGAGGCACTGTCACCGGCCTTGGGCGTGGCCGGGATCGTCTGCGTCGTCTACGCGATTCAGGCGGCCGGACATGCGGGCTCGTCCCTCGCCTCGATCGTGGTCCCCGCGACGATCGGAGTGGGTGTGCTCACCGTGTTCACCCGACGACAGCTCTGGATGGCCGACCCCATGCTGGATCTCCGGCTGTTCCAGGGAGCCACGTTCCGGTTCGGGGTCCTACTCGCGGTGGTCCCGGTCATGATCATGGTCGGTTTCGAACTGCTGCTCGCCCAAGAACTCCAGTTCGCCGTGGGGCTGACACCGCTGAGTGCCGCCATGGTCCTGCTGCCCATGCCGCTGGCGGCCTTCGTCGCCGGACCGAGCGGCGGTTATCTCGTCGCCCGCTTCGGGATGCGCCTGGTCGTGCCGGTCGCCCTGGGCACAGCGGCGCTCGGCTACTTCGGACTCTACGTCGGCTCCTCGCGAGTCGAATGGCTCGTCCCCTGCCTGCTCCTGATCGGCACCGGCCACGGAGCGGTCATGACCACCGCCTCAGACGCGATCATGACCAGTGCGCCCGCCGACCGCGCCGGCAACGCGGCCTCCGTCGAATCCGTGTCGTACGAACTCGGCGCCGGCCTAGGTATCGCCGTGCTGGGCAGCCTCATGGCCTGGCTGTACACCGCGCGCTTCCCCCAGCCGCTGGGCGGTCAGGTTCCCGAGTCGGCCTCGCATTCCATCGGCGAAGCCATGCGAGTGGCCGAGGACGCCACCGGCGGGACAGCAGAGCTGATCGTGACGGCAGCGCGAACCGCCTACACCGACGGCTTCCGGGTGGTGATGCTCGTCGCCGGCGTCGTGCTCGTCGCGCTCGCGTTGATCGCTTCCAGGTCCCCGCGGCCGCAGAGTTGAGACCACCGCGACCTCGGTGGCGATCAGGACGTTCGGCCCGTCGAGGACGGGCACTACGCCTCGGAGTTCTCGGACAGAGATCCAACAGGGCATCTGCGCCGAGGGAACGATGCAGCGTGTCAGCGGACAGAACGAGTTCGTGTTCGCCGGAATTTGTTCGTGAGCATCAGGCCCCGTTCGAACATCTCGCGAAAACCCGGCCGGAAGCTCGTTTCGCCGACCACACGGCGAATGTGGGCGCAGCTGGGCTCGAACCAGCGACCCCCTGCTTGTAAGGCAGGTGCTCTTCCGCTGAGCTATGCGCCCCGAACGGTGGCCGGCCCGCGTCCGGCCGTTCGGCCGGATCACCGTACCGGTCGGCCACCGCGCCGAGTCAGTCGGCCAGTTCGGCCAGGGCCTTCTTCCAGACGTTCTGGTCGCGGGCCTCGCCGGGCTGGTTGACCTCGGCGAAGCGGACCTTGCCCGCCGTGTCGATCAGGAACGTGCCGCGCAGCGCCATGCCCGCCTGCTCGTTGAACACGCCGTAGGACTTCGCCACCTCGCCGTGCGGCCAGAAGTCCGACAGCAGCGGGAAAGTGTAGCCCTGCTGCTCCGACCACGCCTTGAGTGCGAACGGGGTGTCCACGGACACGCCGATCACCTGCACCTGGTCGTTCTGGAACTCGGCCAGATCGTCCCGGACCTGGCACAGTTCGCCCTGGCACACCCCGCTGAAGGCGAACGGGTAGAACACCAGCAGCACGTTCTTGCCGCCCCGGAAACCGGACAGCGAGACCTGCTCCTTGTTGTAGTCCGGCAGCGTGAAGTCCGGAGCCTCGGCGCCGACCTCGACCGTCATGCGCGCACCCTTCTGTTCGGCCGTGAGCACGTACGCCGCCGAACCTACACCGGCCGGACGCACCGGGGCACCGGTGGCACAGCGGCCACCGGTGCCCCGGTTCGGATGTTGCGCCCGTCCTCAGCGCTTGGACTTGGCTTTTCGATAGCCGAGCCTGGTGCCCATCCAGGCGTCTCCCAGATTCGCGTTGGAGGTCTGGGCCAGGTTCGACGTGGACGCGGCCTCGGCGATGTCGCTGGGCTCGACGTAGCCTTCCCGGCCGGTCTTCGGCGTGAGCACCCAGATCACCCCCTCGTCGGCCAGGGGCGTCATGACGTCGAGGAGCGTGTCCGTCAGGTCGCCGTCACCGTCGCGCCACCACAGCAGCACGACGTCGACGACCTCGTCGGCGTCCTCATCGAGCAGTTCGCTCCCGCAACGTTCCTCGATGGAGGCACGAATGGCGTCATCGACGTCCTCGTCCCAACCGATCTCCTGAACGACCATCTCCGGCTCGATGTCGAGCCTTTCGGCGACGTCGACTTCGCTCTTGCCGGCGTCTCCCGCGGCCACCACGGCGTTCTCACTCCTCCAATGCAGGCGGTGCGATGCGAGCACCGCACCCGGTTTGGCAGATCTGGCCGATAGCGAACACTGCCGACCGCTTCCGGCGCAACTGCTGGGCGCACGACACGCCGGAGCGTGGCGTGAAAACTCGACTGTAGGCGCACCCGTCCAGGTCAGGCCAGCACGGTGCCGGGTCCGCCCGGTGACGGTGTGCGCACCGGCCACGAATATGGGGGACGATGGCGGTGGCGGGCACCACACGGCCCGCGAACGCACGCAAGTCGAGGAGCTTCCTTTGTCCGCGCAACGCAACGACGGCACCCCGCAACGGGTCCGGGTCATCCGCGACGGCCTCGCCTCGCACCTGCCGGACATCGATCCGGAGGAGACGCAGGAGTGGCTGGAGTCCTTCGACGCGATGCTCGGCGATTCCGGCCGGCAGCGCGCCCGCTACCTGATGCTCCGGCTGTTGCAGCGCGCCCGTGAGGGCGGTGTCGGTGTGCCGTCGCTGACCAGCACCGACTACATCAACTCGATCGCCACCGAGCAGGAACCGTGGTTCCCCGGCGACGAGGAGACCGAACGCCGCTACCGGGCGTGGATGCGCTGGAACGCGGCGGTCATGGTGCACCGCGCGCAGCGGCCCGGGATCGGGGTCGGCGGGCACATCTCGTCGTTCGCCTCCTCGGCCAGCCTCTACGAGGTCGGCTTCAACTGGTTCTTCCGCGGCAAGAACGACCCGGGCGGCGGCGACCACCTCTACATCCAGGGCCACGCCTCCCCCGGCATCTACGCGCGCGCCTACCTGGAAGGCCGGTTGACCGAGGACCGGCTGGACGGGTTCCGCCAGGAGTACTCGCACGCCGGTCCCGGCGGCGGGCTGCCGTCCTACCCGCATCCGCGGCTGATGCCGGACTTCTGGGAGTTCCCCACCGTTTCCATGGGCCTCGGCCCGATGAACGCGATCTTCCAGGCCCGGTTCAACCGCTACCTGCACGACCGCGGCATCAAGGACACCAGCAGGCAGCGGGTGTGGGCGTTCCTCGGCGACGGCGAGATGAACGAGCCGGAGTCCCGCGGGCTGCTGCACGTGGCGGCCAACGAAGGCCTGGACAACCTGACCTTCGTGGTCAACTGCAACCTGCAGCAGCTGGACGGGCCGGTGCGCGGCAACGGCAAGATCGTCCAGGAGCTGGAGTCGTTCGTCCGCGGCGCGGGCTGGAACGTCATCAAGGTGATCTGGGGCCGCGAGTGGGACCCGCTGCTGCACGCCGACCGGGACGGCGCGCTGGTGAACCTGATGAACACCACCCCGGACGGCGATTACCAGACCTACAAGGCCAACGACGGCGCTTTCGTGCGCGAGCACTTCTTCGGCCGCGACCCGCGGACCAAGGACATGGTCAAGGACCTCACCGACGACGAGGTGTGGGCGCTGCGCCGCGGCGGGCACGACTACCGCAAGGTCTACGCGGCGTACAAGGCCGCGACCGAGCACCACGGGCAGCCGACGGTCATCCTCGCCAAGACCATCAAGGGCTACGGCCTGGGTGCGCACTTCGAGGGCCGCAACGCCACGCACCAGATGAAGAAGATGACGCTGGACGACCTGAAGCTGTTCCGGGACAGCCTGCGCATCCCGATCTCCGACGAGCAGCTCGACGCCGATCCTTACCTGCCGCCGTACTACCACCCGGGCGAGGACGCCCCCGAGATCCAGTACCTGCGGGAACGCCGCAGCAAGCTCGGCGGTTACCTGCCGGAGCGGCGGGTGAAGTCGAAGGCGCTGGTGCTGCCGGGCGACCAGGTCTACGACGGGGTCCGCCGCGGCTCCGGCAAGCAGGAGGTCGCCACCACGATGGCCTTCGTCCGGCTGCTCAAGGACCTCGCCAAGGACTCCGAGGTGGGTCCGCGGATCGTGCCGATCATCCCGGACGAGGCGCGGACGTTCGGCATGGACTCGATGTTCCCGTCGCAGAAGATCTACAACCCGCTCGGGCAGTCCTACACGCCGGTGGACTACCGGCTGATGCTGGCCTACCGGGAAAGCGAGCAGGGGCAGATCCTGCACGAAGGCATCAACGAGGCCGGCTCCAGCGCTTCGTTCATCGCCGCGGGCACGTCCTACGCCACGCACGGCGAGCCGATGATCCCGATCTACATCTTCTACTCGATGTTCGGGTTCCAGCGCACCGGCGACAACCTGTGGGCCGCCGGGGATCAGATGGCCCGCGGGTTCATCCTCGGCGCCACGGCGGGACGCACCACGCTGACCGGTGAGGGCCTGCAGCACGCCGACGGGCATTCGATGCTGCTGGCCGCGACGAACCCGGCGGTGGTGGCCTACGACCCGGCGTACGCGTTCGAGGTCGCGCACATCGTCAAGGACGGGCTGCGGCGGATGTACGGCGAGGAGGCGGAGAACGTCTTCTACTACCTCACCGTTTACAACGACCCGTACCAGCAGCCCGCCGAGCCGGAGGGCGTCGACGTGGACGGCCTGCTGCAGGGCCTGTACCGGTACCGCCAGGGCGAGAGCGGGTCGAAGCCCGCCCAGATCCTCGCCTCCGGTGTGGCGCTGCCCGAGGCGGTGCGGGCGCAGCAGCTGCTGGCCGACGAGTGGGACGTGCGGGCCGACGTGTGGTCGGCGACCTCGTGGTCGGAGCTGCGGCGGGAAGCCGAGGACGTCGACCGGCACAACATGCTCAACCCGGAGGGCGAGCAGCGGGTGCCGTACGTGACGCGGGCGCTGCAGGACGCCGAAGGCCCGATCGTGGCGGTCAGCGACTGGATGCGGGCGGTGCCGGATCTGATCCGCTCGTGGGTGCCGGGCGAGCTGGTGAGCCTGGGCGCGGACGGGTTCGGGTTCTCCGACACCCGGCCAGCGGCGCGGCGGGTGTTCCTGGTCGACGCCGAGTCCACCGTGGTCGCCACGCTGTCCGCGCTGGCCCGGCGGGGCGAGGTCGAGCAGTCCACGGTCGCGGAGGCGGTGCGGAAGTACCGGCTGCACGACGCGCAGGCGGCCGGTCCGCAGACTTCGGATTCCGGGGACGCCTGACGGCCGTTCGCACGGGTGCTCGGCGCGAGCCCGCCCGAGCACTCACGGGCGTTTCGGAGTGAACGGACCTTCGCCCAGCATGGGCGCCGTTCACTCGGCTCGATTCGTCCGTGGCGTGTCGGCGCGGGCCATTGCGCAGCCGTGAGTGACCGGCCTGTTCGTCC
Organism: Saccharopolyspora sp.; assembly: GCF_017434145.1. Taxonomy (NCBI): domain Bacteria; kingdom Bacillati; phylum Actinomycetota; class Actinomycetes; order Pseudonocardiales; family Pseudonocardiaceae; genus Saccharopolyspora; species Saccharopolyspora sp. Next base: position 21,491 of record NZ_JAFRFW010001021.1, read on the forward strand.
GACCCGTTTGGATGAGCAGGCCGTTCACTCCGATCAACCTCGCTGG
>NZ_JAFRFW010001022.1:0-4543 GCF_017434145.1 Saccharopolyspora sp.
CCAGCAACCTGAACAGGGGCGGACCGAGGGCTGGAGCTCTTCCGCGCGGATTCCCGCGGCGGGGTGCTCGACCGGCCCGGGCCGCGACGGGCACCCGAAGCCCATGGGCGCCAGGCGCCGCAGGCAGCTTCCGAGCTGCGCAGCGGCGTCGCGCCGACCACTGGCGGCACGAGACTAGAGGAACGGCAAGCCACTATGGCGGGACAAAAGATCCGCATCCGGCTCAAGGCCTACGACCACGAGGCGATCGACGCGTCCGCGCGCAAGATCGTCGAGACCGTGACGCGCACCGGCGCTCGGGTCGTCGGGCCGGTGCCGCTGCCGACGGAGAAGAACGTCTACTGCGTCATCCGCTCTCCGCACAAGTACAAGGACTCGCGGGAGCACTTCGAGATGCGTACGCACAAGCGGCTGATCGACATCCTCGAACCGACGCCGAAGACGGTGGACGCGTTGATGCGCATCGACCTTCCGGCCAGCGTCGACGTGAACATCCAGTAAGGGTCGGCCCATCGTGAGGCGGGCCTGCACGGGCCTAGTGCGGAGAGAACGAGACTGATGTCTGACAGGCAGATCAAGGGGATTCTGGGCACCAAGCTCGGTATGACCCAGGTCTTCGACGAGAACAACCGGGTCGTGCCGGTGACCGTCGTGCAGACCGGGCCGAACGTGGTCACCCAGATCCGGACCCCCGACAAGGACGGCTACGCGGCCGTCCAACTGGCGTACGGCGCCATCGACCCCCGCAAGGTGAACAAGCCGCGCACCGGCCACTTCACCAAGGCCGGGGTCACCCCGCGGCGGCACCTGGTGGAACTGCGCACCAACGACGCCGGTGAGTACGAAATCGGCCAGGAGCTCACCGCCGAGGTCTTCGACAACGGCGCCGTGGTCGACGTGGTCGGTACGAGCAAGGGCAAGGGCTTCGCCGGCACGATCAAGCGGCACGGCTTCCACCGGCAGCCGATGAGCCACGGTACTCAGGCGGTGCACCGCAAGCCGGGTTCCATCGGCGGCTGCGCCACCCCGGGCCGCGTGTTCAAGGGCATGAAGATGTCCGGCCGGATGGGCGGCAACCGCGTGACCACCCAGAACCTCACGGTGCACCGGGTGGAGCAGGAGAGCGGCCTGTTGCTGATCAAGGGCGCCATCCCCGGCCCGAAGGGCGGTCTGGTGCTGGTTAAGAGCCCTGCGAAGGGTGGTGCGTGATGAGCTTGACGCTGGACGTCCGTACTCCGGACGGCGCGACCGACGGCAGCGTGGAGCTGCCCGCCGAGATCTTCGACGCGCAGGCCAACGTGGCCCTGCTGCACCAGGTGGTGACGGCCCAGCTCGCGGCCGCGCGCCAGGGCACGCACGCCACGAAGACCCGCGGCATGGTCTCCGGTGGCAGCAAGAAGCCGTACCGGCAGAAGGGCACGGGTAACGCCCGCCAGGGCTCGATCCGCGCCCCGCAGTTCGTCGGTGGCGGCACGGTGCACGGTCCGCAGCCCCGGGACTACACCCAGCGGACTCCCAAGAAGATGAAGGCCGCCGCGCTGCGCGGTGCGCTGTCCGACCGCACGCGCGCCGGTCAGCTGCACGTCGTGACGCACGTGGTGGGTGGCGAGACGCCGTCGACCAAGGCCGCCAAGTCCGCGGTCCGCACCTGGACCGAGGCCAAGCGCGTGCTGGTGGTGCTCAACCGCTCGGAGGAGGAGAACTCCTGGCTGAGCTTGCGCAACCTGCAGAACGTGCACCTGATCGACCCGAGCCAGCTCAACACCTACGACGTGCTGGTCAACGACGACGTGGTGTTCAGCAAGGCTGCGTTCGAGCGGTTCGTCGCCGGGCCTGCACGGGGTCGTTCGGCCAAGGCCGTGGCCACGTCGGCCGAGGCCGCGAGCGCTGAGGAGGCACAGCAGTGATCCCCGACCCGCGAGACATCATCCTGGCGCCGGTGATCTCCGAGAAGAGCTACGGGCTCTTGGAGGAGGGCCAGTACACCTTCCTGGTGCGTCCCGGCTCGAACAAGACCGAGATCAAGATCGCCGTGGAGAAGATCTTCGGCGTGAAGGTCAACAACGTGAACACGATCAACCGCGTCGGCAAGCGCAAGCGGACCCGGACCGGGTACGGCAAGCGCAAGGACACCAAGCGGGCGATCGTGACGCTGTCCCCGGAGAGCAAGCCGATCGAAATCTTCGGCGGCTCGGCTTCCTGACCGGCGCTGATTAGGACGAGGTTTCTACAGAGATGGGCATTCGCAAGCACAAGCCGACGACGGCGGGCCGTCGCGGTTCCAGCGTGTCCGACTTCTCCGAGATCACCCGGTCGCATCCGGAGAAGTCGCTGGTGCGCCCGTTGCACGGCCGCGGCGGCCGCAACGCGCACGGCAAGATCACCACGCGGCACCAGGGCGGCGGCCACAAGCGCGCCTACCGCGTGATCGATTTCCGCCGCAACGACAAGGACGGCGTGCCGGCCAAGGTCGCGCACATCGAGTACGACCCGAACCGCAGTGCCCGCATCGCGCTGCTGCACTACGTGGACGGCGAGAAGCGCTACATCATCGCGCCGAACAACGTGAAGCAGGGCGACCGGCTGGAGGCCGGCGCGCGTGCGGACATCAAGCCGGGCAACAACCTGCCGCTGCGCAACATCCCCACCGGCACCGTGATCCACGCGATCGAGCTGCGCCCCGGCGGCGGGGCGAAGATCGCGCGTTCCGCGGGCGCCCGGGTGCAGCTGGTGGCCAAGGACGGGCCGCACGCCCAGCTGCGGATGCCTTCGGGCGAGATCCGCAACGTGGACGCGCGCTGCCGGGCCACGGTGGGCGAGGTCGGCAACTCCGAGCACTCGAACATCAGCTGGGGCAAGGCGGGCCGGATGCGGTGGAAGGGCAAGCGCCCGGTCGTCCGCGGTGTCGTCATGAACCCGGTGGACCACCCGCACGGTGGCGGTGAGGGCCGGACTTCCGGCGGTCGCCACCCGGTCAACCCGAAGGGCCGCCCGGAGGGTCGCACCCGCCGCAGCAAGCCCAGCGACAAGCTCATCGTCCGTCGCCGTCGCACCGGCAAGAAGAAGCGCTGAGCAGGGAGGTAGCAGCAAATGCCACGCAGCCTGAAAAAGGGCCCGTTCGTGGACGACCACCTGCTCAAGAAGGTGGACGCGCTGAACGAGGCGAACAAGAAGACCGTGATCAAGACGTGGTCCCGCCGGTCCACGATCATCCCGGACATGCTCGGCCACACCTTCGCGGTGCACGACGGCCGCAAGCACATCCCGGTGTTCGTCACCGAGGCGATGGTCGGGCACAAGCTGGGCGAGTTCGCGCCGACGCGGACCTTCAAGGGCCACGTCAAGGATGACCGGAAGTCGCGCCGCCGCTGAGCGGGGGCGAACCAAGAGCAAGGGGTAGCAGGATGACAGCCCGTTCCGACGACACCGCCGCGGACGCCAACCGCGCGGTGGCGCGGGCCCGCTTCGTCCGCGTGGCGCCGATGAAGGCGCGCCGCGTGGTCGAGCTCATCAAGGGCCGTAGCGCCAGCGAAGCCCTGGCCGTGCTCCAGTTCGCACCGCAGGCCGCCAGCGGTCAGGTGTCGAAGGTGCTCGCCAGCGCGGTCGCCAATGCGGAGAACAACCAGTCGCTCGACCCCGACACCCTGTGGGTGCACCGGGCGTACGTGGACGAAGGTCCGACGCTGAAGCGGTTCCAGCCGCGCGCCCAGGGGCGTGCCTACCGGATCCGCAAGCGGACCAGCCACATCACCGTCGAGGTGGAGTCGCGGCCGAAGGCGGCTAGCAAGTCGAAGAGCCAGAAGGGGAGTGCCCGGTAGTGGGTCAGAAGATCAACCCGCACGGCTTCCGACTCGGCATCACCACGGACTGGAAGTCCCGCTGGTACGCCGACAAGCAGTATTCGGAATACGTGGCGGAGGACGTCAAGATCCGCCGTCGGCTCTCTCGCGGTATGGAGCGCGCCGGTATCTCCAAGGTGGAGATCGAGCGCACCCGCGAGCGGGTCCAGGTGGACATCCACACCGCCCGGCCGGGCATCGTCATCGGCCGCCGCGGTGCCGAGGCGGACCGCATCCGCGATTCGCTGGAGAAGCTGACCGGCAAGCAGGTCCGGCTCAACATCCTCGAGGTGAAGAACTCCGAGGCGGACGCCCAGCTGGTCGCGCAGGGCGTGGCCGAGCAGCTGTCCAACCGCGTGTCCTTCCGGCGCGCGATGCGCAAGGCCATCCAGTCGGCCATGCGCTCGCCGCAGGTCAAGGGCATCCGGGTGCAGTGCGGCGGTCGTCTGGGCGGGGCCGAGATGTCCCGTTCGGAGTTCTACCGCGAAGGCCGGGTGCCGCTGCACACGCTGCGCGCGGACATCGACTACGGCTTCTTCGAAGCCCGCACCACGTTCGGCCGCATCGGCGTCAAGGTGTGGATCTACAAGGGCGAGCTGGTCGGCGGCCTGAAGCAGAAGCAGCAGGAGTCCGAGGTGCGCGCGCCGCGCGGCGAGGGCGGCGGCGGACGCGGTGAGCGCGGCGGCCGTTCCGAGCGCGGTGGC
>NZ_JAFRFW010001023.1:0-6866 GCF_017434145.1 Saccharopolyspora sp.
GCCCTGCGCCGACGACCGCAGCACCGCCTGCCGGTAGGCCGCGCCGAGGTCGTCGCTGTGCACCGCCTGGAACCGCAGCCCCGGCAACGCGGGCACGATCGGCACCAGCGACGGGCGCACCGCCCGGTTCGGCACGAACGGCCCGAGGAACAGCCGCCGCTGTTGCGCCGCGGACTGCTCCTTGAAGGAGAACGCGGTGCGCATCCGCACCACCCGGGTCGCCGAGTGCGCCCGCTCGAACTCGTCCAGGCAGCGCTCCAGGTAAGCCTTCTCCCGCGAGTAGGCCGCGCCCGGCCAGCCGTCGGTCGGCCAGCTCTCGTCCACCGCCCGCTGCGGCGGGCCCGGTGAGTAGGCCGCCACCGATGAGGCGAACACCAGCACGGGCACCTGTTCGGCCGCGACCGCCCGCAACACCCGCAGCCCGCCGAGCACATTGTTGCGCCAGGTCGTGATCGGGTCGTGCGTCGGCTGGAAGATCCAGGCCAGCTGCACCACGGCGTCCGCGCCCGAGAGGACCTCGGTCAGGTCATCGTTGCTGATGTCCACGTGCGACCAGCGCACTTTCGGCCCGAACGAACTCCGCGGGCGGCGCCTGGAGGCGGCCACGACCTCTTCCACACCCGGCTCGCTGGCCAGAGCTTGCACGGTGCTGGTTCCGATGTTGCCGGTACCGCCCAGCACCACCACGCGGATTCCGCCGCTCATCGCAGACCTCCTAGGACGACGCCTTGCGCAGCGCGGGCAGCAGCTCGCGTTCGGCGAACTCGAAAAACCCGTCCTGGTGGTCGTCGCCGCCGATCTGCACCAGCGCCACGTCGGTGAACCCGGCCTGCCAGAACGCCGACACGGAATCCACGATCGGCTGCACGTCCGGGCCGCACGGGATCGTGGCCGCCACGTCCTCCGGCCGCACGTACTGCGTCGCCCCGGCGAAGGCGGGCGGGCCGGGAAGTTCCGCGTTGACCTTCCAGCCCCCGGCGAACCAGCGGAACTGCTCGTGCGCTCGGCGCACCGCGGCGTCCCGGTCGGTCCCCCAGGAAACCGGCAGCTGCCCGATCTTGCGGTCACCGCCGCCGGCCGAGTCCCAGCCCCGGCACAGTTCGGCCCGCGGCTCGGTGGAGATCATCGCTTCGGCGGCGGGCGCGAACCGCCGCACCGACTGCGGCCCGGACACTCCGACGCCGATCGGCACCGGACGCTGCGGAACGTCCCAGAGCTTCGCCGAATCCACGCGGTAGTGCCGCCCGGTGTAGTTGACGTACTCGCCGCCGGACAGCGCCCGGATGATCTCCACCGCTTCGGAGAGCATTTCGTGCCGCACGTTCACCGGCGGCCAGCCCTGCCCGATCACGTGCTCGTTGAGGTTCTCCCCGGCGCCGAGCCCGAGGGTGAACCGCTCCTCGGACAGCAGCCCGATCGTCGCGGCCTTCTGCGCCACCACCGCCGGGTGGTAGCGCATGATCGGCGCCGTCACGTAGGTCATCAGCTCGATCCGCTCGGTGGCCTGCGCGACCGCGCCCAGCACGCTCCACGCGTAAGGGGAGTGCGCCTGGGTGTCCAGCCACGGCGAGAAGTGGTCGCTCATCACCGCGAAATCGAACCCCGCGCGTTCGGCCAGCGGGGCGTGCCGGACCAGCGCGCGCGGCCCGGACTGCTCGGTCATCAACGTGTAGCCGAAGCGGACCATGAGTCACCCCGTCTCGAGCAGGACTTTGATCGTGCCGCCGGTCGTGCGCTGGAACTGGTCGTAGCCTTGCGGTGCCCGCGCGGGCGGGTGCAGATCGGATCCGCAGATCGCGCTCGAGGTGACCCGCACGAGCGCATCGGTACCGGACTCGCGGTGCGGATCGGGCACCTGCTCGACGCGCACCTCGCGCGGTCCTTGCCAGGTCAGTGCCTGCACGGGCAGCACCTCCGTAGTCGGCTCGTCCCGGCGGCTACCCGCACCGGTCGGTGCCGACACAGGCTGTGCAGCGGCCGCCACCACGGCTAGGCTCGGATCATGGTCGGATCTCTGCTGGGCAACGAGGTCAACAGGGTCGAGGACCCGGATTTGCTGCGCGGGCGCGCCACCTACGTGGACAACCTGCCGCTGGAAGGCGTGCTGCACGTGGGTTTCGTGCGCTCACCCCTGGCGCACGCGCTGATCTCCGAAATCGACACGAGCGCTGCGGCCGCCGCACCGGGCGTGGTCGCCGTCTACACCGCGAAGGATCTGGACCTGCCGCCGGTGCAGGCGTTCATCCCGGTCGGCGACTTCACCCGCGAGCCGCTGGCCACCGATCGCGTCCGGTTCGCCGGTGAACCGGTGGTGGCCGTGGTCGCCGAGGACACCGCAGCGCTCGCCGACGCGCTCGAACTCGTCGACGTCGACTACGACCCGCTGGACGTGGCGGTGGACCCGGTGGGCGCACTGGCCCCGGACGCTCCGGCGCAGTTCCCCGAGCACGGCTCGAACATCGCCAGCGGCTATCGGGACGCCGCCGGAGCCGACGTGCTGGCGGGCGCCGACGTGGTGGTGCGCGCCCGCATCGAGAACCAGCGGCTGGCCGTGGTTCCCATGGAGGGCAACGCCTTCGCCGCGATCGCGGGCGGACCGGACGACGACCACGAGGTCACCGTCTACGCCTCCACGCAGATGCCGCACGGGTTGCGCAGCGGCCTGGCCGGTTCGTTCGGCTGGGACCAGCAGCGGGTGCGGGTGATCGCCCCGCACGTGGGCGGCGCGTTCGGCGGCAAGGCGGGCGCGGCCGCGGAATACCTGGTGGTGATCGCCGCCGCCCGCGAGCTCGGGCAGCCCGCGAAGTGGGTGGAGTCGCGCTCGGAGAACATGCAGTCGATGCCGCACGGCCGGGCGCAGGTGCAGTTCGCCGAGCTGGGCCTGAGCCGCGAAGGCGACATCGTCGGCCTGCGCGCGCGGGTGGTCGGCGACGCCGGTGCCTACGCCGGTTTCGGCGGTTCGCTCGCGCTCGGCCCGACCCGGCTGATGTCCCAGGGCGTCTACCGCCTCCCGGCGTTGAGCTACGACGGCGTGATGGTCCTGACCAACACGACCCCGGTCGGCGCGTTCCGCGGCGCTGGCAGGCCGGAGGCCGCGGCGATGCTGGAGCGGCTGATCGACATGGGCGCCGCCGAGCTCGGCATCGACCCGGCCGAGCTGCGCCGCCGCAACTTCCTGCGCCCTGAGCAGTTCCCGTACACCACGCTGACCGGCGCCGGCTACGACAGCGGCGACTACGACCTGGCGCTGAACGAGGCGCTGCGGATCGCCGGTTACGAACAGCTGCGCGCCGAGCAGGCCCGGCGCCGCGCCGCGGACGATCCGAAGCTGCTGGGCATCGGCCTGAGCAGTTACGTCGAGATCACCGGCGGCGGTTCCGGCGAGTTCGCCGAAGTGGACGTGCACGAGGGCGGCGCCACCATCAAGGTCGGCACTTCCGCGCACGGGCAGGGCCACGCCACCGCGTTCTCCATGCTGGTCTCCGACCTGCTGGGCATCCCGATGGAGTCGGTCGAGTTCGTGCAGTCCGACACCGCCACCGTCCCGCGCGGCGGCGGCACCGGCGGCTCGCGCTCGCTGCAGGTCGGCGGCAGCGCGGTGCGCGAAGCCGGGGAAGTGGTGCTGCGCAAGGCACGCGAACTCGCCGCGGCCAGGCTCGAGGCGTCCCCGGACGACATCCGGGTCACCGACGGCGGGCTCGGCGTCGCCGGGGCTCCCGGCGCGACGGTGAGCTGGGCGGAGCTGGTGCGGGTCGCCGGTGACGGCGAACTTTCCGGCACCACCGACTTCCAGCCGGGTGGCGCCACGTTCCCGTTCGGCGCGCACGTTTCGGTGGTGGAGATCGACAGCGAAACGGGTTTCGTGACGCCGCTGCGGCACATCGCCGTCGACGACTGCGGCCGGATCGTGAACCCGAAGCTGGTGCGCGGTCAGCAGCAGGGCGGTGCGGTGCAGGGCATCGCGCAAGCGCTGTGGGAGCAGATGTCCTACGACGAGGACGGCAACCCGGCGACGGCGACGCTGGCCGACTACGCGATGCCCTCGGCGGCGGACGTGCCCGCGCTGGAGGTCGTCAACACCGAGACCGATACTCCGCACAATCCCTTGGGCGCCAAGGGAATCGGCGAGTCCGCCACGGTCGGGTCGACGCCCGCGGTGCAGAACGCGGTCGTCGACGCGCTCAGCCACCTCGGGGTTCGCCACGTCGACATGCCCGCGACTCCGCAGCGGGTGTGGCAGACGATCCGGGATGCGCGCGCGGGCACGCTGGCCTCGCCGTGGCAGGAGCCGCCCGCCGCGTTCGCGACGTTGCCCGTGCGGGGCGATGAGGTGCAGGAAGACGCCGATGAGGCGGTCGTGTAACGGCCCGAACGGCTTGTGGCATACCTCACCCGCGGCGAGCGAGATCGGGTGAAATACCGGTCCGGGGCGCAGCGATGCAGAGGGCGGGAGATGAAGAGCAGAACCGGTGGCGGGCGCAGCGTCTAAGCACCCAAGATCAGCTAATGCGGCGTTTTCTCCCATGACCGATCAAAATCGCGTTAGCCGCAGGAGAGATCTCCATGAACCACATCGTCGTGGCCCTGTCGATTGAAGCCGCCGGACTGTTCGCCATTGCCGGAGCGATCACCACGTGGACCCGCTCCGTGCTGCGAACCAGCCGCTGAGAGCCCGCTTTCTTAGAACCCGTCGGCAGCGAGCGGGTTCCAAGACGGCGCTGAAACCCGAAACGGCCCCGTCGCCCGGAATGCCCGGGCGGCGGGGCCGTTTTCGTCGCGCGGGCTCAGCCGGCCTTGGTGGCCAGCTGCTGCGCCTCCGCGTGGTCGACGGCGGCAGGCGGCGAACCCGGCAGGCGCTTGCCCGCGGATTCCTTGGCGAAGTAGACCGCCACCGCGCCGATCACGCCCGCGCCCATCAGGTAGTAGGCGGGGGTGTTCAAGTCGCCCGTCACCGCGATCAGGCTGGCGATCACGGTCGCGCTCGTGCCGCCGAACAGCGACACCGAGATGTTGAACGCGATCGAGAGCCCGCCGTAGCGGATGTCGGTCGGGAACAGCGCGGGCAGCGTCGACGGCGAGGTGGAGTTGAAGCACAGCAGCATCAACCCCATCAGCGCCAGCCCGCAGAAGGTGGCCACGGTCCCACCGGTCTTCAGCAGCATGACCGCCGGGATGGACAGCACCACCAGCAGCACGCAGCCGGTGTACATCACCGGCTTGCGGCCGATCCTGTCGCTGAGCTTGCCGACGAACGTGATCAGCACCATGGACAGGACCAGCACGATGATCTGCAAGACCTGGGAGACCGTGCTGTCCGTGCCCGCGTGGCCGTACTCCGGCAGCGTCTGCGTCAGGTAGGTCGGCATGTAGCTGGTGAGCACGTAGTTGGTCACGTTGAACACCAGCACGATCCCGCCGCACACCAGCATCGCGGGCCAGTGGTTGACGAAGATCTTGCGGAACTCGGCCAGGGTCTGGTTGCCCTCGCGGGACTCGGACTCCGCGGCGATCTTGGCGAACGCCGGGGTCTCCTCCAGCTTCATCCGCAGGTACAGCCCGATCGCGCCGATCGGGCCCGCGATCAGGAACGGGATGCGCCAGCCCCAGCTCAGCAGCGCGTCCTCGCTGAGCAGCACCTCCAGCAGCGTCGCGAACGTCGCGCCCATCGCGTAGCCGGTCAGGGTGCCGAATTCGAGGAAGCTGCACAGGAAGCCGCGGCGCTTGTCCGGCGCGTACTCGGCGATGAACGCCATCGCGCCGCCGTACTCACCGCCGGTGGAGAAGCCCTGCAGCAGCCTGGCGAGCAGCAGCAGCATCGGCGCCGCGACGCCGATCGTGCTGTAGTCCGGCAGGATGCCGATGATGAACGTGCTGATCGCCATCATGATCACGGTCAGCGACAGCACCTTCTGGCGGCCGATCCGGTCGCCGAGCGGGCCGAAGAACAGCCCGCCGAACGGGCGCACCAGGAACGCCGCCGCGAAGGTCCCGAGCGTGGCGATCGTGCTCATCGTCGGGGAGAGGCCGGCGAAGAAAACGCTCTCGATCTTGACCGCGAGGTAGGAGTACACGCCGAAGTCGAACCACTCCGTGACGTTGCCGATCGCGGCGGCCCCCACGGCGCGCCGGATCACTCCCGGCTCGGTGACCGTGACGTCGTTTACCGAATATTCGCCCGATTCAACATCGGCCGAGTCTGCGTTTGCCAAGGCAAACATCCTTCGCTGTTCCGAGACCGTCCAACCCGGACGGCCGGTGTGCCGCCTTCTTCGCGGCACCTCGCCTGTCAGTTGTCGCGGTGCACCCTAGTGCGCGGACCACCGTCACCGAAAACGTTGTCATGAATAAGGTATTTGTTCGGTGTGCCGGGAACGCGCATTTCGCTGCATTTCCGCGCGCCCTTCGTGCGGGTGCGTGCGGAACGGCGGAGTCCGGATCTTTGCCGCAGGCGGAAATCGGGTATAGCACCGGGGTGGCTGATTCGCGAGCCGATCGATTGGCGAAATACCGGGGCAAGCGCGACTTCACACGCACGGACGAGCCGGCCGGGGCGGAAGGTGCGGCTGCGGCCGGAAATCGGTTCGTGGTGCAGCGCCACCGCGCGCGACGCCGGCACTACGACCTCCGGCTCGAGGCGGACGGCGTGCTGGCGAGCTGGGCCGTGCCGAAGGGCCCGACGCTGGACCCCGCGGCGAAGCGGCTTGCCGTGCACGTCGAGGACCACCCGCTGGAGTACGCCGATTTCGAAGGCGTGATCCCGTCCGGCGAGTACGGCGGCGGAGACGTCGTCGTGTGGGACCGCGGGCATTGGTGGACCTCCGACGGCGCCGACCCCGCCGGTGCCATCGAGGCCGGCGAGGTGCACC
>NZ_JAFRFW010001024.1:0-4906 GCF_017434145.1 Saccharopolyspora sp.
CGGGGCGGAACTCAGTTCTGTTCAGGAAGCGGCGAAGCCGCTTGCGCCGACCACCTGAGCAACCGGCACCGCCGCGGGTTCTCAGGCGTCTGCTCGCGAGGACAGCTCCGACGCCGCGTAGGGCGCTACGTCAGGAGGAGATCCCGCAGCGAGCAGGCGTCTGAGGTTCCGCCACGCAACCAGCTACGCAAACCACTTTCCAATACTCATTAGGCTCACACCATGGAGTCCTTGACCGGCAAGCCGAATTCGCCGGTGCCGAACATCGTGTAGGCGCGTTCCGGATCGTTGGCCGCGTGCACCCGGCCGGCGTGCGCGTCCCGCCAGAACCGCTGGATCGGGGTGCCGTTGGCCAGCGCGCGGCCGCCGGAGTTCTCGAAGAGCCGGTCGATCGCCTCGATCGCCCTGGCGGTGCCCCGCACCTGGTCGCGGCGGGCGCGCAGGCGCAGCGCCATCGGCACTTCCTGCCCGTCCCGCAGCAGTTCCAGCTCCTCGGAGATGTTGCGGGTCAGCTGCAGCCAGGCGGCATCGATTTCACTGGCCGCCTCGGCGATCCGCACCTTCGCGAACGGGTCCTCTTTGGACCGCTCGCCCGCGTAAGCCGCTCGCACCCGCTTGCCCTGGTGCTCCACGTGCGCGTCGTAGGCACCTTGGGCCATGCCGACGATCGGAGCCGTGATCGTCGTCGGATGCACCGTCCCCCAAGGGAGTTTGTAGAGCGGGGCGGTGTTCACCTCGTGCCCCGGGCACTGCGTCTTCGACATGGCCATGAAGCTCAGCGCCCGGTGCGCCGGGATGAACACGTCGTCCACGACGATGTCGTTGCTGCCGCTGCCGCGCAGGCCGACGGTGTCCCACACGTCGTCGATGCGGTAATCGCCCAGCGGCAACAAGTAGGTGCAGAAGTCCACGGCCTCGCCCGCCGCGTTGTAGGCGGGCCCGCCGACGAACGCCCACCGCGCGTGGTCGCAGCCGGAGGAGAAGCTCCACCGCCCGGACAACCGGTACCCGCCGTCGACGAGCGTCGCCTTGCCCATCGGCGCGTACGACGAGGAGACCAGCGTGTCGGAGTCCGAGCCCCACACGTCGTCCTGCGCCTGCTGCGGGAACAGCGCGAGGTGCCAGGGGTGCACCCCGATGATGGAGGCGACCCAACCCGTCGAGCCGCACGCGCTGCCGATCAGCTTGACCGCGGTGTAGAAGTCGACCGGGTCGGCTTCGGCGCCGCCGTAGCGGGCCGGTTGCAGCAGCTTGAAGAAACCGGTCTGCTGCAGCGCCTCGATCGACTCCTCGGGGACCTTGCGGGCGTCCTCCGCCTTCTGCGCGCGCTCGCGCAGATCCGGGAGCAACTGCCGCACCCGGTCGATGACCTGCCGGCCGTCCTGGTCACTCATCCATGCGCTCCCGTTTCCTCGTGCACGGCGCGAGCACGGCGTGCAACTCGTTCTGCCGATGAATCGATGGACCGAAGCGGAACCACCGTCGTCGAACCACTCCTCCGCGGATCACGACGCTGCTCCAACACTAGAACTTGTTCTCGTTTTTGTCGACAGCCGCGCCGCGCCACCGTCGCGAACTCGCGAGTGAAGGACTCCTGCGACCAACCTCGCGGGGCGAGCGGCCCCGCACTCCGAGGCGCCAGCGGGCAGCGTCAGGATTCCGCGCGCAGCTCCAGGGCCAGCTGGATGAGCTGGTCCTCCTGGCCGCCGACGAGGTTGCGCTCACCGGCGCGCACCAGCAGCGCCGCGGCATCGACGCCGTAGCGCTCGGCCTGCTGCTCGGCGTGCTTGAGGAAGCTCGAATACACGCCCGCATAGCCCATCATCAGCGCCGACCGGTCCAGCAGGCATTCCTGCGGCATCGCCGGACGCACCACCTGCTCGGCGGCCTCGGCCATCGCGAAGAAGTCCACACCGGTGCGGATGCCCAGCTTGTCGCAAACCCCGACGAACGCCTCGACCGGCGTATTTCCCGCGCCTGCGCCGAATCGGCGCGCGCTGCCGTCGATCTGCACGGCACCCGCCCGCGCCGCCGCGATCGAGTTCGCCACACCGACACCGAGGTTCTCGTGCCCGTGGAAGCCCACCTGCGCCTCGCCACCGACCTCGGCCACGATCGCCGAAACCCGGTCGGACACCTGCTCCAGCACCAGCGCACCAGCGGAGTCCACCGCGTACACGCACTGGCAGCCCGCGTCGACCATCACGCGGGCCTGCTTGGCCAGCACCTCCGGCGGCTGCGAGTGCGCCATCATCAGGAAGCCCACGGTTTCCAGGCCGCGCTCCCGGGCGAGCTGGAAGTGCTGCACCGACACATCGGCTTCCGTGCAGTGCGTGGCGATCCGGCACACCGAGGCGCCGTTGTCCTGCGCCGCGGCGATGTCGTCGAGCACACCCACACCGGGCAGCATCAGGAACGCGATCTTCGCGTTGCGCGCGGTGCGCACCGCCAGCTCGATCAGCTCTTGTTCCGGCGTGCGCGAGAATCCGTAGTTGAACGACGAGCCGCCGAGCCCGTCGCCGTGCGTCACCTCGATCACCGGCACCCCGGCGCCGTCCAGCGCGGTGACGATGTCGCGGACCTCGTCGGCGGTGAACTGGTGGCGCTTGTGGTGCGAGCCGTCGCGCAGCGAAGTGTCGGTCACGCGCAGGTCGAGGGAATCGGAGTACGTCCTGGGCAGTTCGGTCACGGGACTCGCTCCCCTTCGGTGTCGAGCGCGCCCGCGCGGGCCAGTCCTTCGCCCACGCGCACGGCCGCGGCGGTCATGATGTCGAGATTTCCGGAGTACGGCGGCAAGAAGTCGCCCGCACCCGCGACTTCGACGAACGTGGCGACCCGGGTGTGGTCCGCGGCGGCGTCGAACTGGGGCTCCGCCAGCAACCGGTAGCCGGGCACGTACTCCGCGATCTCACCGGCCATCCGGGTGATCGACTCGCCGACCGCGTCGGTGTCCGAACCCGGCGGGATGGCGCAGAAGATGGTGTCGCGCATGATCATCGGCGGGTCGGCGGGGTTCAGCACGATGATCGCCTTGCCGCGCTGCGCACCACCGATGGTCTCGATGCCGGCACTCGTGGTCTTGGTGAACTCGTCGATGTTCGCGCGGGTGCCCGGACCGGCGGAGACCGACGCCACCGAGGCGACGATCTCGGCGTAGCTGACCGGTGCGACCCGGGAAACCGCGTGCACCATCGGAATCGTCGCCTGCCCGCCGCAGGTGATCAGGTTCAGGTTCGGCGCGTCCAGGTGCGCACCGATGTTCACCGGCGGGATCACCGACGGCCCCACCGACGCCGGAGTCAGGTCGATCGCCCGGATCCCGGCGGCGGCGTAGCGGGGCGCGTTCGCGCGGTGCACCGACGCCGACGTCGCCTCGAAGACCAGGTCGGGCCGCTCGTCCTGGTCGAGCAGCCAGTCCACCCCGGCGGCGCTGGTGTGCACGCCGAGCTCGGCTGCGCGGCGGAGCCCTTCGCTGGCCGGGTCGATGCCGATCATCCAACGCGGCTCGACCAGCCCGGACCGGTGCAGCTTGTAGAGCAGGTCGGTCCCGATGTTGCCGGATCCGACGATCGCCGCGGTCGCTTTCCTCGCACTCATCTGCGCTCCTCGAAACCTCGCTGAATCTCGCTGGTCCGGAACCTCGCTTGCCCGGAACCTCGCCGGCCCGGTCACACGAACGACACGGAAACCTCGCCCAACCGCCGACCGTCCGCGCTGAACTCCGCAGCGAACCGTTGGCCTGCGGAAACATCGACCGCGCGGGTGCACGAGCCGGGCAGCACGACGTTGCCCGCCCACAGCCGGACGCCGAAGCTCGCGACCTTGCGCGCCAGCCACGCCACCGCGGTCGCCGGGTTGCCGAGCACGGCGTCCGAACTGCCCGCGGCGATCTGCTCGCCGTCCCGGCACAGCACCGCGTCGATCGCGCGCGGATCGACCTCGTCCGGACGAATCCGCTCCTGCCCCAGCACGAATCCGGCCGAGGACGCGTTGTCGGCGATGGTGTCGGGCAGGCTGATCCGCCAGTCCGCGATCCGGCTGTCGATGAGTTCGATGGCGGGGACGAGCGCCTCGGTCCGGTCCAGCACGTCCTGCTCGGTGCAGGACTCGCCCGGCAGGTCCGCGCCGAGCAGGAAGCCGACCTCGACCTTGACCCGCGGATGGCAGTAGCGGCCCGCGTCGACCGGCCGGTCCTCGGTCAGCCGCATGTCCGCGAGCAGGTGGCCGTAGTCGGGCTCGTCCACGCCCATCATCCGCTGCATCACCGGTGAGGACAGGCCGACCTTGTGCCCGACCACCTCGGTCGCCGACAGCCGGCGGCGGATGTTGCCGAGCTGGATCTCGTAGGCGTCCACCGCGGTCAGCTCGGGGTGCGCATCGATCAGCGGGGCGATCGGCGCCCGGTCGCGCTCGGCGCACCACAGCCGCTGCGCGAGCCCGTCGCGCTGTTCACTCGTGAGCACATCGCCTCCCGACTCCGTGCCGCAGCGGCCGGGGACGGCTGCGGCGGCGCCCCTCGTCAGCACCGATTGGAACAGGTTCTCATCGTCGTCCGACCGGGCCGAATCCAAGTTTCTGCGACACACCATAGCGCCATCCCGCCCAAGAACTATAACATGTTTCAATAACAACTGCGATGGAGGTGCCATGAGCGCAGCCGCCCCGGAGACGCCGGACCACCGGTTCGACGTCGTGGTCGTAGGCAGCGGCGCAGCCGGGCTGTCCGCGGCGATCACCGCCGCGCGGCAGGGCTTGCGCGCCGTGGTGGTGGAGAAGGCCGCCCGCAGGGAACCTCCTCGACGCAGACGGTTATCCCCAATAGTGTACACTATTCGACCTAAGCTTTTTACACCAACTGCGCAAACGTCGGGGCTTAGGTCGAGTAGTGCACACTGTTTTGCAAGGC
>NZ_JAFRFW010001025.1:0-4398 GCF_017434145.1 Saccharopolyspora sp.
CGCTGATCGCCGCGGGCGTGGTGCGCGTGGTCATCGCGAGCGAGGACGCGTTTCAGCACGAGGGCGGCGCCATCGCGCGCATGCGCGCGGCAGGCATTGCCGTCGAATCGGGCTTGATGCGCAGCGCGGCACGCGAGCTCAACCGCGGTTTTTTTTCGCGCGTCGAGCGCGGACGGCCGTGGCTGCGCGTGAAGCTCGCGATGAGTCTCGATGGGCGCACGGCGCTGTCGAACGGCGAATCGAAATGGATCACCGGTAAGGCCGCGCGCGAAGACGTGCAGTATTGGCGTGCGCGCTCGTCGGCGATTCTGACCGGCAGCGGCACCGTGCTCGCCGACGATCCGCGGCTGACACTGCGCCTAGCCGCTCTGGCTGCGGACGGCGAAGAGAACAAGAGCATCGCGCCGTTGCGCGTCGTACTCGACCGCGAACTGCGCACGCCGCGCGCTGCCAACGTGCTCGATGGCAGCGCGCCGACGCTGGTGATCTCCGGCGCGGACGATCCGGCGACGCCGCCGGAGCACGGCGCCGCGATCGCGGACGGCATCGGCGACAACGCCCGCCTGGAAGTACTGCCGCACGCCGCGCACCTCGCCAACGTCGAACGCGCCGCGGACTTCGACCGGTTGCTCACCGGGCATCTCGCCGTCCGGCCGTGAACTCGCCGGGAAACCCGGTGCCCGCGTCGGAATCCGGGTCTTGGCCGGGGGCGGGGACTGTGCTGGGCTGGACCTTGCGCGGGCGGAGTTGATCGGGTGACGCCGTCCGGTGGTTTCGCCGCGGGAGGTTCGATGGCGGGCAACAGCCGGGATGCCGGGCGGTCGGTGACGGCTCGCGCGTTGAGCGTGCTGACCGCGTTCGACCTCGAGCACAGCCGGCTGACGCTGACCGCGATCGCGCGGCGCGCGGGAATCCCGCTGGCCACGGCGCACCGGCTGGTCGGTGAGCTGGAGCTTTGGGGCGCGCTGCAGCGCGACGCCGACGGGCGTTACGCGATCGGCCTGCGGCTGTGGGAGATCGGGATGCTCGCGCCGCTGAACACGAGCCTGCGCGACGCCGCGCTGCCGTTCATGCAGGAGCTGTGCGAGACGACGCGGGAAAACGTGCACCTCGCGGTGCGCGATCGCTGGGATGCCGTGTACGTGGAGAAGCTGACCGCCCCTCGATCGGTGTCGATCGTTTCTCGGACGGGTGGCAGGTTGCCGCTGCACAGCACCGGAGTCGGCAAGGTGCTGCTGGCCCACGCGCCGGCCGTCGTCGTGCACGAGTACTGCGAGCAGGGACTTGCCCGGCACACCCCGTACACGATCACCGAGCCCGGGCGGTTGGGCCGTGAGCTGCACGCGGTGCGCAGCCGGGGGTTCGCGCAAACGTCCGAGGAGATGACGCTCGGTAATTGTTCGGTGGCGGTGCCGCTGCGGGCCGGGGACGGGGCCGTGATCGCCGCGCTCGGGCTCGTCGCACGCAGCGTCCGCGCCGAGCCTTCCAAGCTGGTCAAGCCGTTGCTGCCGGCGGCGGAGGCGATTCGCAGGCGGCTGCTGGAACAGGCTGGGGCGCACTCCGGAGTGGGCTGACCGGTGATCGGCGCAGGAAGGCTGACGCCCCTTCCGTGCGTCACCTGATTGGCCGCACCGCCGGGCTGAAGTCGGCCAACCGCTCACCGACCGGTCACCGACCGCCCAGCGCCGCCGGTCGCAGGAACACCGCGACGGCGCAGAGGAAACGGCCGGGACCTGTTTTAGTCGAACTGCCCGGCCGGGATGCACATCCGCCGGGTGCGCAAGCGCTTTTTCGCGGACGGTCAGCGCATCGAGGGAGGCGGGGAGCCGTGACCGGAATGCCGGGACGTACCACGGTCGACAACGAGGTCCGGGTCTGCTCGGCCCAGGTGCGGTCGCCGCTCGAATTACCGGCCTCCATCGGCAAGCTCTCGACGCTGGCCGCGGACGCGCTCGGCTGGGCGGGCAGTGTGCTGCCGCCGGTCAAGATGCTGGGCAGGCACGTTGTCCCGGTGGCCGAGCTGGTCCCGGACGCGCACGCCGAGCGGCTGTGCTTCGGCAGCGAGCCGGTGCTGGACCGGGCCGAGATAGCCACCTGGGTGTGGCCGGAGATGGACGGGCGGGTACCGCCGCCCGGAGCGCACCTGGCGGGGATGCTCGCCCCGGCGCGGCACTGGCGGACCGCGCTGACGGCCGCGGTGCCGTTCGCCCGGTTCACCAGCACCGCGATCGTGGTGCCCAAGAGCGTCACCGACGCCAGCGACTTCATGTCCACCTGCCTGATCCGGGCTCGGCAGTTCGGCGTGGCGGTGCTCAGCGCGGACTCGGAGAACGTGCAGGTCCAGCTGCCGGGCAGGTCGTTCGCGGACGCGCCGCCGATCGAGCACACGGCCGTTTCCCGCTGGGTCAACGAGGTCGTCTACCAGCAACTGCTCTGCGCCGAGGCGCCGGCGCCTTCGCGCAGCTGACGCAGCCGCAGCCGAGCCCGATCTGTGCGCGCTGCCGCGGTGCGGTCATAGGGTGCTGGTCATGCGAGTCGTGGTAGCCGGAGGACATGGAAAGATCGCCCGACACCTGACGCGTCGGCTGGCCGACCGGGGTGACGCGGTGACCGGGTTGATCCGCAATCCGGAGCACGCCGACGACCTGCGCGCGGACGGCGCGGAACCGGTGGTGCTCGACTTGGAATCGGCCGATGCGGACACGCTGGCCGGTCACCTCGAAGGCGCTGATGCCGCCGTGTTCGCCGCGGGCGCCGGTCCGGGCAGCGGCGTGGCCCGCAAGGAAACCGTCGACCGCGGCGCTTCCGCGCTGCTGGCGCGCGCCTGCGAGCAGGCGGGCGTGCGGCGGTTCGTGCAGGTCAGCGCAATCGGTACGGCGAATCCGAACCCGCCGGACGTGGGTGAGGTGTTCGGCGCGTACCTGGATGCCAAGCGCGCCGCGGAGCAGGATCTGCGCGAGCGGGACCTGGATTGGACGATCTTGCGTCCCGGCATCCTCACCGATGATCAGCCCACCGGGCAGGTGTTGCTGACCACGGAGCTGCAGCGGGCGGAGATTCCGCGCTCGGACGTGGCCGCGGTGCTGGTCGCGCTGCTGGACGAGCCGAAGTCGACCGGCCACGCGCTCACCTTGATCAGCGGTGCGACTCCCGTCGCGGAGGCGGTTCGCGCGGTCGTTTCCTGAAGCTCGGTGAGCGGGCCGCGCGAATGGCGCGGTTCGCTCACCCCGGGCCGAGGATCCGGGCCAGGTAGGGATTCGCGAACAGGCCGCCCGGGTCGAGTTCGGTCCGCAGTCGGCGGAAGTCGTCGAAGCGCGGATAGCGCTGCTGCAACGCGGCCGCGTCCAGCCGGTGCAGCTTGCCCCAGTGCGGCCGCCCGCCCACCGAGTCCACTATGGACCAGAAGGCGTCGAACCAGGCGCGGTGCGGCATCCCGGCGAACTGGTGCACCGCCACATAAGCCGTTTCCCGCTGGTGCGCGGTGGACAGCCAGATGTCGTCGGCAGCGGCGACCCGCACTTCGACCGGGAACATCACGGGCTCGGCGAGCCGGTCGGCGGCGGTGCGCAGGGCGGTGAGCACGCCGGGCAGCTCGGCGCGCGGGATCGCGTACTCCGACTCGACGAAGCGCACCCGGCGCCGGGTGACGAACACCTTCCGCGCGACGTCGCTGTAGTGCCGGGCCGACCAGGTCGCGGCGCAGAACCGGTTGAGCGGCCGGACCAGGCCGGGCCACGCGCGGCCGAGGTGGCACACCGCGCCGAAGGCCCGGTTCTCCATCAGCTCGTACTCGAAGAACTCGCGCACCCGTCCCAGCGGCTCGGGGTGCCGACCGGCGGGCAACCGGTTGTTGCGCTTGACCAGCGTCCGGCGGCTGTGCGGGAACCAGTAGAACTCGAAGTGGTCGTTGCCATCGGCCAGCTCGTCGAACCGCGCCAGCACGTCGTCCAGCGGTTCCGGGTGCTCGTCGGCTTCCAGGTCGAACGCGGGTACGCAGCGCAAGGTCACCTTGGTCAGCACACCCAGCGCGCCCAGGCCGACGCGGGCGGCGGCGAACAGCTCGGGGTTCTCGGTGGCCGAGCAGCGGCGCAGCGTCCCGTCGGCGAGCAGCAGTTCGAGTCCGGCCACCTGGGTGGCCAGCCCGCCGAGCGCGGCTCCGGTGCCGTGGGTGCCGGTGCAGATCGCGCCTGCGACGGTCTGCCGGTCGATGTCGCCGAGGTTCGGCAGCGCCAGTCCGAGCTCGGCCAGTTCCCTGTTGAGCCGGTGCAGCGGTGTGCCTGCGAGAACGGTGACGTGCGGTGGGCAGGCGTGCTCGATGCCGCTCCACTGGCTCAGGTCGAGCGCGAGCGCGCCGTCTGCGGGCGCGCCGACGCCGGTGAACGAGTGCCCGCTGCCCAG
>NZ_JAFRFW010001026.1:0-9313 GCF_017434145.1 Saccharopolyspora sp.
ACTTCTTCGGCCCCGGCTGCGAGCCCGGATTGGCGGAGGCTGAGCGGGTGCTGCGTCCCGGCGGCACGCTCGCGATCATCGATTTGGACGCGGCCTGCCCGCCGTACGGCGACTGGATGCGCGCCGACGCGCCGCACTACGACCCGGTCGCGGTGGAGTCGTTCTTCCAGCGGCGCGGTTTCGACAGCGTCGGGGTGCGCAGCGAATGGCGGTTCGACGCGCGGGCCGAGCGGGAGGCGGTGCTGGGCATCGAGTTCTCGCCGGAGGTCGCGCGGCGTGCGGCGCGCCAGGTCACCGGTTGCGCGTTCGAGGTCGGTTACCGACTGCGGGTCCGGCGTCGGCCGGTGGGGCTGCTCCGCAGCCGCTGAGCCGGTTCCGCGCCGCTTGATCACTCAGAGTGAGACGGTTTCCTGTCCGGTTCGGAACTGCAGCCGACCGGCCGATCAAGGCCGGATCCCGGCCGGTGAGCCGTTACGTTTCAGTGCTTCTTCCGCAACGCGAACGCCCCCGAATGCCGCCTTGCTTCGGGCGCGCGCTGCGTGATCGACTTGGATGGATCACGGAGTGTGCCCGCGTGCGGCCGGTGCCGACACCTCGGCGGTGCTGCGCAGCGCGGGCGTTGTTGTGCGCCGCGGCGGTGCGGTGCCACCGCTGCGGCGGGCGCACCCAGCGCTCGGCGCGGAGGCGGACACCCGGCGCTTCGGACGAACTGAAACCGAGCGCTCAGCGCGACGTTGAAACCGAGCGCTCAGCGCGGCACGGGCACCGAGCGACTTGCGCGAAGGAGGGAACGCATGGCCTTTCACGCGGGCAAACCGGTGACCGCGGGGTTGAGCCAGGTCGCGCAGATGGACCGCAAGGAACGTTCCCGCCTGGTGCGCGAGTTGTCCCGCCAGCACCCGGCGTTCCGCTCGCTGCTGCGGCAGGTCGCGTTGACCAGGGCGACGGCGTTCGCCTCCGGCCTGGTGCTGGCGGTCGCGGTGGTCCTGCTGGTGCAGGAGGTCTCCGTGGTCTGGGTGTCGGTGCTGGTGTTCGGCGGCCTGATCGGGTTCGCCTACGTCGCGGTGGTGCTCACGGATCACCGCTTCGATCTGCTGCTGGCGGTGCTCGGCGCGCATCGCACCGATGAGCTGCACGGGGTGCTGCTCGCCGAGCAGCTCTACGGCGCGGAGCCCGCAGATTCCCAGCAAGCCGCAGGTTCCCAGCAATCTGCCGATACCGAGGAGACCGCCGAACCGGACACGGCCGAGGAACCGGTGTCCACTTCGGACGAGCAGCGCCGGGCTTGCTGAACCGCTTCCGGGTCGGCCGTTCGCGGACTCGCCGAGCTCAGGTGCGGATGGACAGCGTGGCGGCGATCTCGCTGCCGAGGAAGTGCGTCTCCGCCTCCGGCGGTTCTCCGATCCGCACCACCAGCGGGCCGCCGAACGGTTTGCGCTCCACGACCTCGATGCGCGCACCGAGGGTCATGCCGTGGTCGGTCAGGTAGCGCAGCAGCTCCGAATCGGTGTCCCAGACCCGCGCGATGGTGCCGACGGTGCCCGGCTCGACTTGGTCCAGCAGCCGGGTCGCGGGTTTCTCCACGTCTCCGTCGGCGGTGGGGATCGGGTCGCCGTGCGGGTCGTGCGTGGGGTGGCCGAGCTTCGCGGCGATGTGCGCGACGAGGTCGTCGGAGACGGCGTGCTCCAGCGCGTCGGCTTCGGTGTGCACCTCGTCCCAGGTGTAGTCCAGCTCCTCCACCAGGAACAGTTCGATCAGCCGGTGCCTGCGCAGCACGTCGTAGGCCAGTCGGCGGCCGTCCGGAGTGAGCTCGACGCTGCGGTACCGGATGTGCGTGACCAGTCCGAGCTGGGCCAGCTTGGTGATCATCCCGGAGACCGAGGACGGGCTCAGGCCCAGCCGCTGGGTCAACGTCGCGTTGGTCACCGCGACCCCGCGTTCGCTGAGCCCGTAGATCGCCCGGACGTAGTCCTCGACGGACGGCGACGGGCGCTCGGCCATGCTTGTCATGGTTTCCACGATAGGAGACCTCCACCGCCCCGGGTGAGTGGACTATTCGGCCACGACCGGCGCTGCCCGCCTGCGCCGGCGCACCGCTTCCCACAGCAACCCCTGCGCGGGTGCGAACAGGTAGGTGAGCAGGAACAGCGCCGCCTGGCAGACCACGATCATCCCTCCGGTGGAGGTGTCCAGGTGGAAGCTGAGGTAGGTGCCCGCGATCCCGCTGAACACCGCCAGCCCCGATGCGGTGCCCAGCATCGCCGGGAACCGGCGGGTGAGCAGGAACGCCGTCGCTCCCGGCGTGATCAGCATCGCGGTGACCAGGATGACCCCGACGGCTTGCAATGCCACGACCACGGTCAGCGCGAGCATGGTCAGCAGCACGGCCCCGATGCGCTTCGGATTGAGCCCGATGGCGTGCGCGTGCGTGGGGTCGAAGGCGTAGAGCGTGATGTCGCGCCGCATGATGACCGCCACCAGCAGCGTGATCGCGCTGATCACCAGCACTTGCAGGATGTCCGAGTCGGTCACGCCGAGGACGTTGCCGAACAGGATGTGGTTGAGGTCGACCTGGCTGGGGATGCGCGAGATCAGCACGATGCCCAGCGCGAACAGCCCGGTGAACACCACGCCGATCGCCGCGTCGCCCTTGAGCCGGGTCGTGTTGCGCACCGCGCCGATCAGCGCGACCGCGAGCCCGCCGAACAGGAACGCGCCCACCGAGAACGGCAGCGCCAGCACGTAGGCGAGCACGACACCGGGCAGCACGGCGTGCGAGACGGCGTCGCCCAGCAACGACCAGCCGATCAGCGTCACCCAGCAGGACAGCACCGAGCACACCAGCGCGGCGACCACGCTGACCAGCAGCGCTCGTTGCATGAAGCCGAACTGCAGCGGTTCGGCCAGCCAGATCAGCACGTTCATCGGGTTCCTTCCGGGACGCCGAAGGTGCGGGCCAGGGTTTCCGGCGCGAGCACCTCGGCGACCGGGCCGTGCGCAAGGACGCGCTGGTGCAGCAGCACCGCCTCGTCGCACAGCGCGGGCGCCGCGGCGAGGTCGTGGGTGGAGATCATGATCGTCCGGCCGTCGTCGCGCAGTCCGCGCAGCAGCTCGCTGAGCACCGCCTCGGAACCCTTGTCGACACCCGCGAACGGTTCGTCGAGCAGCAGCAGCTGCGCCTCCTGCGCGATGCCGCGCGCCACGAAGGCCCGTTTGCGCTGGCCGCCCGACAACGCGCCGATCGGGTTGCGGGCCAGTTCGGTCAGCCCCACGCGGGCGAGCGCGGCGGCCACCGCCGTGCGGTCGGCGGACTTCGGTCGCCGCATCGGCCCGAGCCGCCCGTAGCGGCCCATCATCACCACGTCGGCGACGGTGACCGGGAACGTCCAATCCACCGCCTCGGACTGCGGCACGTAGGCGACCAGGCTCCGCGCGCGGGCGCGTCTCGGTTCCATGCCGAGCAGCCCGATCTCGCCGCGGTCCGGGCGGACCAGCCCCATCAGGGACTTGAACAGGGTGGACTTGCCGGAACCGTTGACCCCGAGCAGCCCGCAGACCTTGCCCGCACCGACCTCGACGGTGACGTCGTCGAGGGCCAGGGTGTCCCGGTAGCGCACGGTCACGTGCTGGGCGTGGACGCTCATCGAGCACCTCCGGAGAGCCCGCCGACGATGGTTTCCGCGTCGTGGCGCAGCAGGTCGAGGTAGGTGGGCACCGGCCCGCCGGGTTCGGACAGCGAGTCCACGTAGAGCGTGCCGCCCATCCGCGCGCCGGTCTCGGCCGCCACCTGCTGCTGGGCCTTGTCGTTCACGGTGGATTCGCAGAACACCGCGGGGACGCGCTGGTCGCGCACCAGCCGGGTGGTGTTCTTGATCTGCTGCGGGGTGCCTTCGGAGTCGCTGTTGACCGGCCAGAGGTAGTCCTCCCGCAGTCCGACGTCCCTGGCCAGGTACGAGAAGGCGCCTTCGCAGGTCACCAGCGCGCGTTGCTGCTCGGGCAGCTTGCCGAGCTCGGTGCGCAGGTACTGCTCGATCTCGTCGATGCGCCGGGTGTAGTCCGCGGCGTTGCGCCGGAACGTCTCCGCGTGCGCCGGTTCGATGCGGGTGAGCGCGTCCCGGATGTTCGCGACGTAGCTCTTGGCGTTGCGCGGGGACATCCAGGCGTGCGGGTTGGGCGCGCCCTGCTGTCCGGCCGCGCGGATCGGGATCGGCTCGACGCCGCGGCTGAGCGTCACGTGCCTGGCCTCGCTGCGCTGCACGAACTGCTGGAACCAGCTCTCCAGGCCGAGCCCGTTGTCCAGCACCACATCGGCCCTGGCCGCGCTGAGCATGTCGCTCGGAGTCGGCTCGTAGCCGTGCACCTCGGCCCCGGGCTTGATGATCGATTCGACCGGCAGCACCCCGCCGGAAACGGCGCGGGTCATGTCCGCGAGCACGGTGAACGTGGTGACCACGGTGCGCCGTCCGTCGTCGGGCAGGCGCAGGCCGGTGCCGCAGCCGGTCAACAGCGGTGCTGCGGCCAGCAGGGCGATGAGCGCGGCCGCGCCGCGCCGGCCGCGTTTTCGCCAGATCGGCAGTCTGAGTTTCGGCACACCGAAACATTACGCCCGCGAAGCCGCGCTGACCAGTGGACTCGGTCTCCGGCCCCGGATTCCGCCGTGGGAGAATGGTGAGCGCTATGTCGACTTCACTCCCGCTGGTCTTCGACGCGCCGAAGCGCGGTATGCCACCTCGCCACCTCGCCGACATGTCGGCCGAGGAACGTCGCACCGCCGTGGGCGAGGCGGGGGAGAAGCCGTTCCGGGCGCGGCAGCTCGCGAACCACTACTTCGGCAGGCTCAACGCCGACGTCGAGTCGATGACCGACATCCCCGCGGCCAGCCGGGCCAAGCTCGGCGCGGACCTGCTGCCCACGCTGCTGAGCCAGGTCCGCACCGTGGACACCGACGAGGGCACCACCCGCAAGACGCTCTGGCGCGCGCACGACGGCACGCTGATCGAAAGCGTGCTGATGCGCTATCCCGAGCGGGCGACGGTGTGCATCTCCAGCCAGGCGGGCTGCGGCATGGCCTGCCCGTTCTGCGCCACCGGGCAGGGCGGTCTGCAGCGCAACCTGTCCACCGCCGAGATCGTCGACCAGGTCCGCACCGCCGCGGCGATGCTGCGCGACGGCGAGGTTCCGGGCGGCCCGGGCCGGTTGTCGAACGTGGTGTTCATGGGCATGGGCGAGCCGCTGGCGAACTACAAGCGCGTGCTCGACGCGGTGCACCGGATCTGCGACGACGCGCCGGATGGGCTGGGGCTGTCGCAGCGTTCGGTCACCGTCTCCACGGTGGGCCTCGCCCCGGCGATCCGGAAGATGACCGCGGAGAACCTGCACGTCACGCTCGCGGTCTCGCTGCACACTCCGGACGACGAGCTGCGCGACACGCTGGTGCCGGTGAACAACCGCTGGCCGGTGGCCGAGGTGCTGGAGGCCGCGCGCGGCTACGCCGACAACACCGGGCGCCGGGTCTCGATCGAGTACGCGCTGATCCGGGACATGAACGACCAGGGCTGGCGCGCGGACCTGCTCGGCAAGCTGCTGCACCGGCACCTCGGGCAGTTCGCGCACGTCAACCTGATCCCGCTGAACCCGACTCCGGGCAGCAAGTGGGACGCGAGCCCGAAACCGGTGGAGCGCGAGTTCGTCCGCCGCGTCCGGGCGGCCGGAGTGCCGTGCACCGTCCGCGACACCCGCGGGCAGGAGATCTCCGCGGCCTGCGGGCAGTTGGCCGCGGAGGGCTGAGCGCCCACCGGGCGACGAGGGTTCCCGAGCGCACGGACCAGGCGCGCTGCGACCCGGGATCGGCCGAGCGCGGCGCGAGCAACGGCCGGGTGGCCGCGGCTTCATCACTACGGATGATCCGGTCCGCTCCGGGGCAACGGATCACGAGCTGATCACGAAGCGTCGGCGGTTGCTCGGCAGATCCGCCCGGCATTTCGCCATTGCGTTTCTGACCTGCGTGTTTCGCCGGAATCGAAGGCGCTCGCCTGGCTCGTCCGCATGATCGCGGAGCGGTTCGCCGAGCCCCGTGCAAGGGGTGTCCATCGGTCGGGTTGGGACTCTGGAAAACCGTCCCGCGCGAGATCACCCTGGTGATCGCGGCCCTCGCGGAACTCCCACGAAACCCCCGCCCGGGCCGGCCCGATGCCGACACCCCCGACCGGTGTCGGGTCCGCGCCGGCCGGACAGCGCCCCTTCCCCTCGCACCGCGCTGCCCGGCCGGCTCCGGGCGGTCTCAGCTCACCTCGCCCAGCCGCCCGTCTGCCACGTCGAACACGAAGCCCCGCACGGAATCCTTCTTCGGAATGAACGGGCTGGTCAGGATGCGCTGCACGGATTGCCGCAGATCGGTTTCGAGGTCGCCGAACGACTCCGGTGACCAGTCCGGTTCGACGCCCACGTCCTGCTGGATCGCGGCGGTGAACTCGTCGTCGGTGAAGGTCAGCATCCCGCAGTCGGTGTGGTGGATCAGGATGATCTCCTCGGTGCCGAGCAGCCGCTGGCTGATCGCCAGCGAGCGGATCTCGTCGGCGGTGACCACGCCGCCCGCGTTGCGGATGACGTGCGCTTCGCCTTCGGCGAGTCCGAGCGCGCGGTAGACGTCCAGTCGCGCGTCCATGCACGCCAGCACGGCCACCTTCTTGGCAGGGGGCAGCGGCAGCGGACCGGAGAACCCGGCGGCGTAGGACTCGTTGTTCTTGAGCAGTTCGTCGGTGACCGACACGGTGTCCCTCCTGTTCATGCTTCCCGCCGGGGCGGGCTGGATCACGTTCGGAGGCGGCCGCGCACGACAAGCGCGGCCCAAGGACACGCCTGGTCGAAAAGGGACATGCGCCGCGACGGCCAGAACGGGTCGAGCGGCACGTGGTTCATGCGCACACGTCTATTGGTCGACCGCGGGTGAGCGCAAGGGGACACCACGTGACGGGATGATCGCGGTCAGCCGGGGCGAGCCGGGACGATCTCGCCCGCGGTTCCCAGCTGGGCCGGTGCCTCCGGTGGCCAGATGACGCGGCCGCCCGGCAGGCCGGGTGCTGGGGCCGCCCACGGCACCGTGATCTCGCCGCGCGTCACGGCCTCGTGCAACCTGATCAGCACGCACAGCTCGTAGGCGACCCGCTCGATGCGGCCGCGCTCATCCACCAGCACCTCGCGCCAGCCGTGCGGGACGACGCCGCGCACCGGAATCTTCTGATCGGCGGAGTAGTAGCGGTCGTCGCCCCAAACCTGCGTGCCGCCGCCGAGCAGCTCTCCCAGCGCGGCCAGCAGGGGCCAGCAGCGGTCATCGGAGCAGCGGAACTCCAGTGCGCGCAGCAGCGGCTCGACCACCTGCCGGTAATCCGAGGAGTAGGAGGTGTGCAGCGCCGTGCGCGAGTTCCGGGCGCCTGCGCTCGCATCCGCCTCGCGCAGCAGGTCGCGCAGTCCGGGACCGATCGACGAGAAGCGCTCCAACCGCCCGTGCGCGGTCGAATCCACGAGCCGCAGCAAGACGCGCTCGCGGGACTCGGCACTTGTCCGGTGCAGCCGCGCGAGCGCGCGGGAATGCAGCTGTTCGATCATCGCCAGCAGCACGAGCAGCAGCTCCTGGGCGAGTTCCGCCTGCCTGCACCAGCACAGCGCGGCCAGCAGCGACAACCGCGCGGCAGCGGGTTCGAGGTGCAGGCCGGTCAGCGCCCGATGCCGCCAGCAATCGATCGTGGCGTCCGGCACGCCGTCGAACATTTCGTCCGGAAGCTCCAGCGCACGCAGCCGGTCGAGCCGTTCGACATCGCCGAACAGCGCGTTGAGCTGCTCCAGCCGCGGCGCGCCGTCCGATTCTCCGAGGAATCCCAGCGGCAGTTGCAGCGCGCGAAGCGCACTGAGGCGGTCGAGTTCGTGGCAGAGCCCGCGTGGATCGACGCCCACCGGTGCGGCCAGCAGCGCGGGCGGCACCCGGTTCCGCGCGCGGGAACCGATCAGCCCGGCCAAGTTCTCCGCGGCCGGACCCAGTTGCTCCCGCACCCGCCGGTGCAGTTGTGCCTCCGGTACATCCCCCACGGGCCGAAAGCTAGTACTTGCCCGAGCTACCCGATCGGGCGACCACCTGCGGAGACGTCCGGGAAGCGCCGCGGAGGGCGGATCAGCGGCGCCAGGCGGTGCGCTTCCGGCGCAGGTCGAACAGCAGCCCGACCGCGACTCCCGCCGCCAGCACGATCAGCCAGATGTCCTCGGTCTTGAACCCGCTGCCGCCGCTGAGGATGCCCTGGTGGTTGCCGTGCAGCATGATCAGCAGCGCGAACACGGTGAACCAGCCCGCGACCTGGGTGGCCTTCGGAAAGCCGCCGTGCCAGCCCCACTCGGCCGACGGCTCGTCCGCCGGATCGACGTCCTGGCCGGGCTTGGTCTCGAGTTCCGTGCTCGCCACGTGGCCCTCCTGCGTCCCAACCGGCCACGAGGTCGGTTGCGCCTGCACCTGCACGCGACCCCTGGTCACGCGCGTTCATCTTCGCACACCGGGGCGAACGGCCGGGCGGCGCGGTGGCGGGAATCGCATCCGGGTCCGCGGAGGTCGGCGAAGGCTCGCCGCGGCTGACCCGAGCCCGGAAACAGCACTGCGGAACGGGAGCGAACCCGTTCCGCAGCGCCCTGGGAGTGGACCGGGGCGCAGCGCCCCAATCGGTCGGCGGCACGACGTCGCCGCACGACGTTCAGCCCGGTCATCGGCCGGACGACCGGGACTGACCCCCGCGATCCTGCCGCCGCGCGTGGCGTCGCGCACCGCGAGCGTCCGGCGCTCACCTGCTTCGGGGACAATGGCGGCGATGAACACCGCGACTCCCACTCCTGGCGAGCCGGCCAGCGCCCGCGGCGGCGCACCCGGCGGTCCGGCGGCAACGAGCGTGTCGGCGACGAACGAGCAGGGGGCGGGAGAGCCGCGCACCGTGCTCATCCTGGGCTCGACCGGCTCGATCGGCACCCAGGCGCTGGAGGTGATCCGGAACGATCCCGGCCGGTTCCGCGTAGCCGGCCTGGCCGCCGGCGGCAGCGACCCGGGCGCACTGGCCGCGCAAGCCTTGGAATTCGGGGTCGAAGCGGTCGCGGTGGGCAAGGGGACCGCGGCGGAGGACGTGCAGCTCGCGCTCTACGCCGAGGCGCAGCGGCTCGGCTACTCGACCGGCGAGTTCAAGCTGCCGCGGCTGCTGGCGGGCCCGGAGGCCGCCACCGAGATCGTGCGCAGCACCCCGGCCGACGTGGTGCTCAACGAACATCCCGCTTCTGCCGAAACCCT
>NZ_JAFRFW010001027.1:0-3160 GCF_017434145.1 Saccharopolyspora sp.
ATCGCCGCGTAGCGCTCGTGCTGCTCGGCGCGCAGCTTCGCCTTCGCCTCTTCGCGCGTCCGCCGGGCTGCGCCCAGCGGATATCCCTGCTTGTGCGCCCGGTGTTCGACGGTGAACTCGGCGTAGGCCAGCGAGTACCACAGCCCGAGGATCACCCCGCCCAGCAACGCCATCGCCTTGATCCACAACGGGCCGGGCATCAGCAGGAACAGCAGGCCCGGGGAGAGCTGCACGAGGCTGCGCAACGCGTGCCGCACCATCCACGTGCGGGCGCTGACGTCGTGCAACACCCACTCGGAATACCGCTGCGGCAACCGGCCGCCGTAGGCGTACCAGATCCACAGCACCGGGTTTGGCCGAACCCGCTTCGACGCACCCATCGCGCACCGCTCCCATCGCACCGGCGGGCCGAGCCCGGCAGCGCCGTCGAAGGCACTAATCGTTAATGCACTAATGTTCTGCGTGCGATGCTAACGTGGTGATCGGCGAGCAGGAAGGACGGTGCCGCATGGAGCAGGTCGACCTGGGCGAGGATCCCCTCGCGCTCGATCGGCAGGTCTGCTTCGCGCTGTCGGTCGCCTCCCGCAGCGTCATCGCGCTGTACCGGCCGCTGCTCGAACCGCTCAACCTGACCCATCCGCAATACCTCGTCATGCTCGCGCTGTGGGAGTCCTCCCCGCGCTCGGTCAAAGACCTCAGCAACACCTTGCAGGCCGACTCGGCAACGTTGTCCCCGCTGCTCAAGCGGCTGGAGACGGTCGGGTACCTCACCCGCAGGCGCAGCGCGGACGACGAGCGGCTGCTGACCGCGGAACTCACCGACGCCGGGCGGGCGCTGCGCGCGAAGGCGGAGGAAATCCCGTACCGGGTGGTCGAGCAGCTCGGCATGGACGTCTCCGAGCTGGAGGCGCTGAACGGCTCCCTGCACCGGGTCATCGACGCCGCGCACCGCAGCCGAGCGGTGTGAGCCACGTCGGCGTCGGGCGATCGACGGCGTCGGCGGCTATATGCTCGGCCGGATGAACGCGCCGACTCCCTTGCCGAAGGCCGAACTGCACGTGCACATCGAGGGCACCCTCGAACCGGAGATGGTCTTCGAGCTGGCGCGGCGCAACGACATCGCGCTGCCGCACGCCTCGGTCGAGCAGCTGCGCGCCAAGTACCGCTTCAGCGATCTCCAGTCGTTCCTGGACATCTACTACGCGAACATGGCGGTGCTGCGCACCGAAGCCGACTTCCGCGATCTGGCGGCGGCCTACCTGCGCCGATGCGCCGAAGATGGCGTGCGGCACGCCGAGATCTTCTTCGATCTGCAGGCGCACACCAAGCGCGGTGTGCCGGTGCGCACCGTGATCGAAGGGCTCACCAGCGCCATCGCCGACAGCAGCGTGTCCGCCGAGCTGATCCTGTGCTTCCTGCGCGACGAGTCCGCCGAGTCGGCCGAGCAGGTGCTGCGCGCGGCCGAGCCCCACCTGGACCGGATCATCGGCGTGGGGCTGGACTCGGCCGAGGTCGGGCACCCGCCGTCGAAGTTCACCGAGGTCTTCCGCCGCGCCCGCGCGCTCGGGCTGCGCGCGGTCGCGCACGCGGGCGAGGAAGGCCCGCCGAAGTACGTGACCGAAGCGCTGGACCTGCTCGGGGCGGAGCGCATCGACCACGGCATCCGCGCGCTGGAAGATCCGGAGCTGGTGGCGCGGCTGCGGCGGGATCGGGTGCCGCTGACGGTGTGCCCGCTGTCGAACGTCCGGCTCGGCTGCTTCCCCGGCCTGGAGGTGCACACCTTGCCGCGGCTGCTGGCCGAGGACCTGCTGGTGACGATCAACTCGGACGACCCGGCGTACTTCGGCGGCCACGTCGGGGAGAACTTCGCCGCGGTGCAACGGGAATTGGGCGTGGACGGCGAGCAGCTGCGCGGCCTGGCTGCTAACTCGTTCACCGCGTCCTTCCTCGACGAGCCGCGCAAAGCCGCATACCTGGCCGAGGTCGCCGCCTGCTCAGTGGAGTGACCGGGCCGCGCGGGAAACCCGGCGGGCCGGTCGGCGACAATTCGTGCCTCCGAAGGCGCGCTTTCCGGAACCGGTCAGAAGGCACCGCCGCAGAGCCCGGCCGGGCGGATCCGGGCCAGTCGACGATCCCGCGCACCGTCGAATCATTCGTAAACGCACGTCACCAGGTCTTGATCCCAGATGAGGTTCGGCGGGCAGTTGCTTTTGTACGGAACTCCCTTGTCGCACACGTAGAAGGCATTGGGATCGCTGTCATCCGGCAGGTACGTCGGCAACGGGCCGTCCTTCTGCGGGCACTCCCCCACCGGCGCTCGTTCCGTGAGCTGCGTCGGTTCCCGTAGTGCGCTCTCGGCCGCAGCCGTGCTGAACGGAACGAAAGCGAGCAGCCCGACCGCCGTTGCCGTCAATACCCAGCGGCCGCGCACTCCTGAACCGACCATCTCGGCTTCCTCCGATGTTTTCGCGGTAGCTACCGCGTTTCCGGCCGAGCGTATTGCGCCGACGATCTTCGATTCAAGCGTCCAGCAGTCGAAGCTACGAACGAGTGATCTTCATTGCGGGGTATTGCGTAGGCTCAGATCGGTCGATCGGCTCCGGCATCGGCCTGCCGGTCACGTGGTGCCGCCGCCGCGACTTCACTGCGCCCGCCGAGCAGGCGGGGCCGGCGCTGCGGCGGAGTTGTGCCCACCCGCGCCGACCCGGGCTGAGGTACGCGCGCCACCCGGGCCTTGCGGTCCCGGTCCGGTCCGCGGCCGGGGATCCGGCGGGCGGCGACCTCGCCCGCTACCGCCCCGAGCGGCTCGCTTCCCCGGTCGTAGCCGGTGCCGCCGATGCACATTTCTCCGGACATGATCCGCTTTTCTCGTCATACGATCTTGTCGATTCCGCCGGACCGCTCGGATTGGCCGGGCCGCGGTCTCATCGGCCGCGGAATGATCCGGCACGCGGCGGCGCGGAATTCCACAGCTCGCCGATCAAGGAATGCGTCCCAGGCATCGAGATCGAACTACATGCCGTCATCGCGGCGCGTCGACACTCCTCTTTAGAGTGAGCATTCAATGGTCGATTAGGCAGAGCATGCACCTACCGTCACGGATTCTCGCTCGGACAGACCCATCTGATCGACACGCTGGCGCCGCAGCGCACTACCGCGC
>NZ_JAFRFW010001028.1:0-11514 GCF_017434145.1 Saccharopolyspora sp.
ACGGCGCGGAGCCGGACTGGACGGCCCCGTCGGGCATCGACCGCCTCCGCGCCTGCACCGAGCTCAAAACGGTCTGGCATCCGATCGGCACCTGACCAGGTCGCGTCGGTGCCGAGTCCGGCAGCACGGCTCGACCCGGCTCGGCGGGCTGGGGACTCGGCTGGTTCCACCTCCCCGACGGGTGGTGACCGGGCTGTTCAGCGGATCTGCCAGTCCAGCCTGCCGTCCTCGGTGACGGTGGGGTGGCTGTGACCCGCCGGTGCGCCTTCGGTCAGCGCCCGGTTCACGTCGCCGAGCATCGCCGCCACGTCGCGCCATTCCGGCCGTTGCACCTGACCGGCCTCCTGCTCCCACTCCAGCACGCACCCGCGCATCGGCCCGGGGCGCAGGTCCACGACCAGCTCGTCGGAGAAGCCGTCGCCTGCGATGGGGATCCACGCCGGGTGGTAGCTCGACCCCGGCGAACCCGCGTAGTAGTCGCAGGCCGGTCGTTCCCACTGCGCCGCCCACGTCTTGCGGTGCGCGCTCCACACTTCCAACGCCTGCTGCGCGCCGTACGGCGTGTAGAACGGCGGCAGCACGTCGGCGAGGACGTCACCGTCGGTGCCTCCGCAGCAGGACCACCACTCCCGCAGGTCCGCGGGCAACCCGATCTCGAATTCCCGTTCCAGCTCGCTGAAATCCGGCGGCGGGTAGGGCGGGAGCAGGGCCGCTGCGGTCACCGGTGCGTGCTCACCCAACCAAAGCACGATTCTCGTCCACAGCTCCGTGACATCCATTCGCTCCATGATCGACGCGGCGCGGCGGTGCCGGTACCGCCAACCGTGAGGCGCTGCTGCCAGGTGCTTCTCGCGAGGGGAAATCGGTTGCGGCGCGGTTCGACAGGATCGGTACCGTGGGCAACCCGACCAGCGAGCAAGCCTGAGTCGGTCACCCCGTAGGCTTCGGCGACGTCTGGTTCGGCCACCGGAGGTAGAAAGATGGCGCAGGACATCGTCCCCATCGAACTGGGGCTGCCGCAGGGCGACCTGGTCACCCTGTGGGCTCCGCGCTGGCGCGAGGACGGTGAGGACTGGGAGGCGTTCCTCGGCTACGAGGAGGCCCTCTACGCGTTCCCGGACGCCTCGAGACTCGCTGCGTTCGTGCGCACCGCCCGCGAGCACGACCTCGACGACCACCCGGCGTGGCACGTGGTGCCCGCCCTCTCGGCGGTGGAGCTGAACCCGGACGAAGATCACCAGTTCGACCTGGTCGGCGTGCCGGAGCTGGTCGCGGACACCCCGGACACCTGGACGATCAACGAACTGCACGACATCGTCGAGATCGCCCGCTCGCTGGCCGACGTGTGCGAGCTGGACGCGGTGCACGAGGTGCTCGACGCCGCCGAGGGCTTCGACCTGCTCGACCAGGGCACCCTGGTGTTCACCGGCAAGGACGGGCAGAAGCGCTGGGCGCAGGTGTGCAAGGTGGTCGCCGAGCGCTGGGACGAGGTGCTCGACGCGCTGGACGGGGTGGTGACCACTCCGGAGGTGCCCGCTGACGCGGTCGCCACCGCCGAGGCCGAACTCGCCGAGGCGCTGGACAGCGACGACGACAACGAGGAACCCGCCACCGGCGAAGAGTCCGATGTGGACACCGTGGAGGACGCCGAACCCACGTTCTGGAACGAGATCGGCATCGACCCGATCCGGATCGTGACCTCCGCGGGCGAGTTCTACTCGCTGCGCTGCTACCTCGACGACGACCCGGTGTTCCTCGGTTCCGACGGGCGCATCGACGTGTTCTCCTCGCCGCGCGCGCTCGCCCGGCACCTGGCCGAAGGCGAGGCGCTGGCGGACAACGACCTCGCGCAGGTCGCGACCTGGCCGCAGGTCACGCAGCGGGCGAACGCGGGTGAGCTGGAGGTCGAGGTCGACCCGGACAACACCTACGTGCTGACCGGGCTGGACGCCGACCTCGCCGCAGGCCCGTCCGAAGTGGAGCCGAACCAGCTGGACCTGGCCGAGGAACTGCTGCTGGACGCGGCCGCCTGGGCCGGGGACAAGACCGTGGACGAGGCGCTGCAACCGTCCGAGCGGCTGGGCTGGCTGGTCTCGTTCGTGCTGCGGCCGAGCCCGAACCGGCTGCCGCCGAGCCCGCCGTTCGACGCGGAGGTCGCCGCCTGGCGCGAACTGGTCGCCCAATTCGAGGACCAGCGCCTGCGCAAGCACTGAACCCGGCGACGGGTGGATACCAGCGGTCCGTTCGCTCCGCCCCGGCAGTGCGGACGCAGCGGTGCGCGCGCGTGTCGGCGGAGTCCGCGCGGCGCGCGCCGTTCCGAGCGAGCGGACCGCTCGACCCGTCCAGCGGGGCGAACGGCCCGCTCACTCCGTTGCAGCCTGGCGCGGGGAATGGCCCGTGCGCGGCGGCGGATCAGCCCATGAGCGTGGCGTAGCCCGGCTTGATCGCGTCGTTGATGACCGCCAGCCGGTCGTCGAAGCCCAGGAACGACGACTTCATCGCGTTGACCGTGAACCACTGCATGTCGGCCCAGTTGTAGCCGAAGGTCTCGTGCAGCCCGGCGAACTCGCTGGACATCGAGCAGTGGCTCATCAACCGGTTGTCGGTGTTCACCGTCACCCGGAACCGCAGCCTGCTCAGCAGGCCGATCGGATGGTCGGCCAGCGAGCCCGCCGCGCCGGTCTGCAGGTTCGATGACGGGCACATCTCCAGCGGGATCCGGCGGTCCCGCACGTAGGAGGCCAGCCGGCCCAGCTGCGCCTCGCCGTGCTCGTCGATCTTGATGTCGTCCACGATCCGCACCCCGTGGCCGAGCCGTTCGGCGCCGCAGTGCTGGATGGCCTCCCAGATCGACGGGAGCCCGAACGCCTCACCGGCGTGGATGGTGAAGTGCGCGTTCTGCTGGCGCAAATATTCGAAGGCGTCCAGGTTGCGGGTCGGCGGGAATCCGGCTTCCGGTCCCGCGATGTCGAAGCCGACCACCTCGGTGTCGCGGTAGCGCACCGCGAGTTCGGCTATTTCCGCGGAGCGCGCGTTCTGCCGCATCGCGCACAGCAAGGTACCGATCCGGACAAGTTTTCCTTGCGATTCCGCACGCCGTTCCCCTTCGCGGAATCCCGCTTGCACGGATTCCACGACCTCCGGCAACGAGAGCCCGCGTTCCTGGAACAACTCCGGTGCGTAGCGAATCTCCGCGTAGACCACCCCATCGGCCGCAAGGTCTTCCACGCATTCGGCGGCCACCCGGTGCAACGCCTCCGCGGTCTGCATGACCGCCACGGTGTGCGAGAACGTCTCCAGGTACCGCTCCAGCGAGCCGGAATCCGCGGACTCCTGGAACCACTTCCCGAGCGATTCGGAGTCCTCGTGCGGCAGGTCGGCGTACCCGACCTCGGCCGCCAGCTCGATCACGGTCTGCGGTCGCAGCCCGCCGTCGAGGTGGTCGTGCAGCAGGACTTTCGGGGCCAAGCGGATCGTGTCCAAGCTCACCGGTGTCGACATGACCCCACGTTACAACCGCGGAACCGGCATCGTCCGCAGGCGCATCGGAGCGAAAAACCACCCGATCGCACGTTGCCTGCAAAGTCATCCGGCCAGCTCAAGCGCAGTCCGGGCGCTCCATTGCCGCACAACCGCATTGCGCTGAACAGAGCAACTGCGCGAGGCCATTCGGAGTGCGATCCCCGGCCGCAATAACGGAAAGTACCCGGGGGCGGCTGGGAACGCGCGGATCGACTAGCTACGCTCGATCGGTCCTCCCCTGCCCCTCGACGAAGGACGTCCGCACCGTGAACGAGAACATGTCCTTCGACCGCATGCGGAACATGCTCACCCGTGCGGCCGAAATCCGCGAGAGCGAGCAGCAACAGATTTTCGACGCACTTGACGAGATCCACGCCCGGATGTCCCCGCTGGAATCGCTGGGGTCGGTCCGCAAGCGGCTGTCCGAACTGCCGGACCGCACCGAGCTGGGCTCGCTGACCGAGCGGGTCGACGAAGCGCTGTCCAAGATCGACGCCCAGGACGGGGTCATCGGCGAGGTCAAGACCGCCGTGGACGGCCTGTTCGACAAGCTCGCCAAGCCGTTCGCCGAGCTGGACGGCCGGCTGGACGGCGTGTCCGGGCGGTTCGACGGCGTCGCCGGGCGGATGGACGGCCTGGAGGACAAGCTCGGGCACATCCACAAGCGCCTGGACGAGCTGGGCGGTCACCTGGACAAGCAGGACTCCCGGCTGGAGTCGCTGCCCGGCGCGGTCACCGACCCGGTGCGCGAACGCATCGACGGCCTGGAGACCAGCCTGCGCGGCCGGTTCGCCGAGATCGACGAGGGCGTGCACGAGCACCTCGACGGCACCCGCGAGACGTTGCAGCGCGCGGTCACCGAGTCCGGTAGCGGCGTGCAGCACGCGCTGACCGAGGCGGTCTCCGGCAACCGGGACGAGCTGGGCGGCAAGCTCGACGAGCTCGCGCAGCGGCCCGCGGTGGACCCCACCGAGAAGCTGGACGGCCTGGCGCAGCGGCTGGAGCAGCTCACCGACCGGCTGGACAAGGTCTCCAGCCGCCTGGACAACGTCGAGGAGAACGTGCACGGCCGGATCGAGGCGGTCGAGCAGGGCGTGAGCAGCCGGCTGGAGACCGTCGAAGAGGGCGTCAAGACCGGGCTCGGCGAGCTCGGCGGCACGCTGGCGCAGAACCTCTCGCAGATCAGCGGCTCGCTGGCGTCCCGGCCGGACTCCGACGCGGTGGACTCGATGGTGCGCCAGGCCAACGAGGAGACCGAGCGGCGCCACGCCGGCCAGCTCGACGAGGCGATGGCGACGTTCGCGGAGCTGATCCTGGGCGGCAGCGCGCAGCAGTCCCCGCCGCCGCCCACCACGCTGCCGCGCCAGCAGCAGCAGCGGCGCGGCCGGTCGAAGAGCGCCACGCGCGAGGACAAGGCGCTCGGTTCGGACGACTCCTCCGACGAGGGCTACGCCGCCGAGAGCGCCTGACGACGTTCGCGACAGCGGGGCCGCGCTTCCTCCGGGAACCGCGGCCCCGCTGCGTTTCCACGCCCGGCACGCGCCGCGTTCCTCCCCGAGCGAACGTGGTGCCGGTCAGGGGTGGACGGTGCCGAGGATCAGCCGGGTGGGAGCGAACTCGTCCCCGGTGATCGCGATGGCGTCGGTCAGAGCTTCGCGGACTGCGGGTAGGCGGTCCGGGGTGTCGGTGTGCAGTTCGAGCAGCGGGTCGCCTTCGGTGACGTGGTCGCCCGGTTTCGCCAGGCAGCGGATGCCCGCTGCGTGCTGCACGTCGTCCTCCTTGCGGGTGCGGCCCGCGCCCAGCCGCCACGCCGCAAGCCCTACCGCGTACGCATCCAATGTGGACACGACGCCGGTGGCGGGCGCCGGGAAGGTCTCGACGTGCGCGGCACGCGGCGATTCCGCATCCGGATCCCCGCCCTGCGCGACGATCATGGCGCGCCAGACCCGATGCGCCGCACCGGAAGCCAGCACCTCCGCCGGGTCCACATCGGACAGACCGGCGTGCGCCAGCATTTCCCGCGCCAGCGCCAGGGTCAGCGCCACCACGTCCGCCGGACCGCCGCCGCGCAGCACCTCGACCGCCTCGGTGACCTCCAGCGCGTTGCCGACCGCGCAGCCCAACGGCACCGACATGTCGCTGAGCACGGCACTGGTGCGCACCCCGTGCGCGGTGCCGATGGCGACCAGCTCGTCGGCCAGCGCGCGGGCCTGCGCCAAGTCCTTCATGAACGCGCCGGAGCCGCACTTGACGTCCAGCACCAGCGACTGCGCGCCCTCGGCGAGCTTCTTGCTCATGATCGAGCTGGCGATCAGCGGGACCGATTCGACGGTTCCGGTCACGTCGCGCAGCGCGTAGAGCTTGCGATCGGCCGGGGCGAGCCCCTCGGTCGCCGCGCACACCACCGCACCGACCTCGTCGAGCTGCGCACGGATCTCGTCCGCGCTCAGCCGGGCGCGCCAGCCCGGGATCGACTCGAGCTTGTCCAGCGTCCCGCCGGTGTGCCCCAGCCCGCGCCCGGACAGCTGCGGCACCGCAGCCCCGCAGGCCGCGATCAGCGGCGTCAACGGCAGCGTGATCTTGTCGCCGACCCCGCCGGTGGAGTGCTTGTCCACGGTCGGCCGGGCGAGGCCGGTCAGCTCCAGCCGCGCACCGGAGGCGATCATCGCCGCGGTCCAGCGCGCGGTCTCCGCCCGATCCATGCCGCGCAGCAGGATCGCCATCGCCAGCGCGGACATCTGCTCCTCGGCGACCTCGCCCCGCGTGTAGGCCGCGACCACCCAGTCGATCTGCGCGTCGTCGAGCCTGCCGCCGTCCCGCTTGGTGCGGATCACGTCGATCACCGAGTGCGCCATGCACCGACCTCCTCGCCGTCGCCCGGCACCGTCGCCGAAGACGCCCGAGTCTCGCATCCGATCAAGCCCACCGGAACGATCAGCGCCGGAACCCGCGCTCGCAGCGGCGCGAAGCGAGACCGGAACGCTCAGAGCTCGAAGGCGTCCGGCAGGACCTCGCGCATGGGGCGGATGCCGCGGGGCGTGTCGACCTCGCAGTCCGGCCCGCCGAGCTCGTGCAGCAATTGCCTGCAACGCCCGCACGGCATCAGCAGCTCGCCCGCACCGCTGCGGCAGGCCACCGCGACGAACCGGCCCCCGCCGGTGAGGCACAACTGCCCGGCCAGCGTGCATTCGGCGCACAGCGTCAAGCCGTAGGAGCCGTTCTCCACGTTGCACCCGGCCACCACGCGCCCGTCGTCGCACACCGCCGCGGCGCCCACCTGCAATCCCGAATAGGGGCAGTACGCCGTTGCCGCCGCTTCCACGGCCTTCGCGCGCAACCACTCCCAATCCACCGCCACCATCCGCACCTCCCGAACCCGGCGAAGCCCTTCGGCCACGCTGAATACCGCATTTCACGAGCGCTGCGGGACAATGGAGCATTCCCGCCGCCACAAGCACGCACCCGCGCGAACACCGAACCGCCCGCAATGCTTTTGTGAGCTTATGCGCAGCGCAGATGTGGTGACATGGCTCTCCGGAAGGGCCCTTGACGCGGGTGCCGCGCATTGCCCGCGAGTCACGAGTTGATTTCTACATCGATCCACCGGCCCGGCAGCTTTGTCTGGTCGATCACACAGAGCACAGGTGAGTAGGCCACGCCCGAGACGCGGGTCTAGCATCCGAGAAGTCCAAGGCCCTAGTTCAGGTGGCCGGTGACGGGCGTGCGGATGCAGATGCTGACGACTCTCCACCGGTCGTCCCTCGTTCCCGAACGGGCCGCAAGTCCACCAGCGACGTTGGAGGCCTTCCACCATGGCCAGCACCACCGCCTCCGCGGCGGAGGCGCCCGAGCGCGAGGGCAACCCTCGTGCCAAGGGCTCCCTCTACCGCGGCGATCTGGGCATGTGGTCGTGGGTCGCGCACCGCATCACGGGCGTGCTCACCTTCTTCTTCTTGTTCGTGCACGTCCTGGACACCGCACTGGTGCGGGTCTCGCCCGAGGCGTACGACACGGTCATCGAAACGTACAAGAGCCCGATCATGATCCTGTTCGAGCTGGGTCTGCTGGCCGCGGTGCTGTTCCACGCCTTCAACGGCATCCGCGTCATGCTGGTGGACTTCTGGTCGAACGGGCCGAAGTACCAGAAGCCGATGCTGTGGACCGTGCTGGGGCTGTGGCTGGTGCTGATCGTGCCCGCCGCCATCTCGATGCTCACGCGCGCCGTCACGGAATTGTTCGGGGGCTGACCCATGACCACCACTGAAGCACCGCTGTCGGTCGACAAGCCGCGCTCGCCGCACCGCGCCGCCGCCCGCCGCAGCAATTTCGAGCTCTACAGCTGGCTGTTCATGCGGCTGTCCGGCGTCGTGCTGCTGTTCCTCGTGCTCGGGCACATGCTGATCATGCTGTTCCTGGACGGCGGGGTGCACCGGATCAACTTCGCGTTCGTGGCCGGGCGCTGGGCGAACCCGTTCTGGCAGTTCTGGGACCTCACGATGCTGTGGCTGGCCGGGCTGCACGGCGGCAACGGGCTGCGGACCGTCATCAACGACTACTCCCGCAAGGATGCGTCCCGCTTCTGGCTGAAGATGCTGCTGTACGTCTCGGTCGTGCTGACCGTTGGTGTGGGCACGTTCGTGCTGTTCACCTTCGACCCGAACATCGGCTGAGAACCGCCCGCGCAGCTTCGAGGCCCGCCGCTGGGCCTCGCCATCGGCCCTAGGAGGCGACCATGCAACACCACAAGTACGACGTGGTCATCGTCGGCGCCGGCGGCGCCGGGATGCGCGCGGCGATCGAATCGGGCCAGCGCGCCCGCACCGCCGTGCTCACCAAGCTCTACCCCACCCGTTCCCACACGGGGGCCGCGCAGGGCGGCATGTGCGCCGCGCTGGCCAACGTGGAGGAGGACAACTGGGAGTGGCACACCTTCGACACCATCAAGGGCGGCGACTACCTCGTCGACCAGGACGCCGCTGAGGTGATGGCCAAGGAGGCCATCGACTCCGTGCTGGACCTGGAGAAGATGGGCCTGCCGTTCAACCGGACCCCGGAAGGCCGGATCGACCAGCGCCGCTTCGGCGGGCACACCCGCGACCACGGCAAGTCCCCGGTGCGCCGGGCCTGCTACGCCGCGGACCGCACCGGCCACATGATCCTGCAGACGCTGTACCAGAACTGCATCAAGCACGGGGTGGAGTTCTTCAACGAGTTCTACGTCCTCGACGTCACGATGAGCGAGGACGAGAACGGCGAGCAGGTCTGCACCGGCGCCGTCGCCTACGAGCTGGCGACCGGCGAGATCCACGTGTTCGAGGCGAAGTCCGTCGTGTTCGCCACCGGCGGGTTCGGCAAGGTCTTCAAGACGACGTCCAACGCGCACACCCTCACCGGTGACGGCATGGGCATCATCTACCGCAAGGGCCTGCCGCTGGAGGACATCGAGTTCTACCAGTTCCACCCGACCGGCCTGGCCGGGCTCGGCATCCTCATCTCCGAGGCGGTCCGCGGCGAAGGCGGCATCCTGCGCAACGGCGACGGCGAGCGGTTCATGGAGCGCTACGCCCCGACGATCAAGGACCTGGCGCCGCGGGACATCGTCGCCCGCTCGATGGCGCTGGAAGTGCTGGAAGGCCGCGGCTGCGGACCGAACAAGGACTACGTGCTGCTCGACGTCACGCACCTCGGCGAGGACGTGCTGGAGCAGAAGCTGCCGGACATCACCGAGTTCTCCCGCACCTACCTGGGCGTGGAGCCGCTGGAGGAGCCGGTGCCGGTCTACCCGACCGCGCACTACGCGATGGGCGGCATCCCCACCAACATCGAGGGCGAGGTGCTGCGGGACAACGACACCGTCATCCCCGGCCTCTACGCCGCCGGTGAGTGCGCCTGCGTCTCGGTGCACGGCTCGAACCGGCTGGGCACCAACTCGCTGCTGGACATCAACGTGTTCGGCCGCCGGGCGGGCATCGCCGCCGCCGAGTACGCGGGCGAGCACGAGCACGTCGAGCTGCCGGAGAACCCGGCGAAGCTCGTGGAGGGCATGGTCGAGCACCTGCGCACCGCGCACGGCGGCGAGCGGGTCGCCAAGATCCGCACCGAGCTGCAGGAGACGATGGACGCGAACGCCTCGGTGTACCGCACCGAGGAGACGCTGAAGCAGGCGTTGTCCGACGTGCAGGCGCTCAAGGAGCGCTACGGCCGGATCGCGGTGCACGACAAGGGCAAGCGGTTCAACTCGGACCTGCTCGAGGCCGTCGAGCTCGGGTTCCTGCTGGACCTGGCGGAGTCGCTGGTCAACGCCGCGCTGGCCCGCAAGGAGTCCCGCGGCGGGCACGCCCGGGAGGACTACACCGCGCGCGACGACACCAACTTCATGCGGCACAGCATGTCGTACAAGCAGTTGCCCGACGCCGAGGACCCGAACGCGCCGCTGGGCCTGACCGGCTTCCAGGCCGACATCCGGCTGGACTACAAGCCCGTCGTCGTGACCCGGTACCAGCCGATGGAGCGTAAGTACTGATGACCGCAACCGTTGAGAACACCGAACAGACCGCGGACCTGCCCTCGGACGCCCCGCCGATCCCGGAGGGCGCGACCATGGTCACGGTCCGCATCCAGCGGTTCAACCCGGAGGTCGACGAGGACCTGCACTGGGAGTCCTACCGGATCCCGGCGCTGCCGTCCGAC
The DNA here is from genome assembly GCF_017434145.1 of Saccharopolyspora sp. NCBI lineage: Bacteria > Bacillati > Actinomycetota > Actinomycetes > Pseudonocardiales > Pseudonocardiaceae > Saccharopolyspora > Saccharopolyspora sp. The sequence continues at coordinate 10,213 of NZ_JAFRFW010001028.1, forward strand.
CGCGTGCTGAACCTGCTGCACTACATCAAGTGGTACGTCGACGGATCGCTGACGTTCCGCCGTTCCTGCGCGCACGGCGTGTGCGGCTCCGACGCGATGCGGATCAACGGCGTCAACCGGCTGGCCTGCAAGGTCCTGATGAAGGACATGTTCGCCAAGAGCGGCGAGACGACGATCAGCGTCGAGCCGATCAAGGGCCTGCCGGTGCACAAGGACCTGCTGGTCGACATGGAACCGTTCTTCGAGGCGTACCGGGCGATCAAGCCGTACCTGGTCACCTCCGGCAACGAGCCGACCCGCGAGCGCACCCAGTCGGTCGCCGAGCGGGCCCGGTTCGACGACACCACCAAGTGCATCCTCTGCGCGGCGTGCACCACGTCGTGCCCGGTGTACTGGTCGGAGGGCTCCTACTTCGGCCCTGCGGCGATCGTGAACGCGCACCGGTTCATCTTCGACAGCCGGGACGAGGCGGCCGAGGAACGGCTGGACATCCTCAACGACGTGGACGGGGTGTGGCGCTGCCGCACCACGTTCAACTGCACCGACGCCTGCCCGCGCGGTATCCAGGTCACCAAGGCGATCCAGGAGGTCAAGCGCGCGCTGATGTTCCGGCGCCGCTGATCGGCAACGCACCACGGCGCCCGTCCCGGCTTCCGGGGCGGGCGCTGTCGCATTCCCGGCCGCGGTGCGCGTGCGCGGCGAGTTGGTCGAACGCCCGACGCTCGGCAGGTCCGCGCGGGCGAGATCACCGGGAGGCGTCGGTGAAGCGTTCATGGCCGAGCACCGAAAGCAGTTCGAGCTTGGCGTGGCCCTCGGTGCCGGGGGCGGCGGTGAGCACCAGCAGCGCCTGCGAACGGTCCTCGGTGAACAGCACCTGGCAGTCCAGCTCGATCGGGCCGAGTTCCGGATGCAGCAGCGTCTTGTGGTCGGTGAACCGCGTGGCGACCTCGTGGCGCTGCCACAGCTCGGCGAACTCGTCGCTCTCCCGCTGCAACGCCCGCACCAGCTCCCCGGCCGCCGACTTCGCGCCCAGCACGCCGTAGGCCGCGCGCAGGTTGGCGACCTGCGCGCGGCTCTGCCGGTCGCGGTCGTCCACCGGGTAGATCAGCCGCTCCGCGGGGTCGGTGAACCACCGGTAGACCTCGCTGCGGGCGAGGCCGGTGTGCCCGGAGCGGTCGCCGAGCAGGGCCACGGCCATGCGGTTCTGCACCAACGCCTCGCCGAGGCAGGACAGGATCATCGCGGGCGTGTCGTCCAGCCGATCGAGCACCCGCAGCAACGCGGGTGCGACGTGCGTCGCCG
>NZ_JAFRFW010001029.1:0-1764 GCF_017434145.1 Saccharopolyspora sp.
CCAGCCCGCGGCAACGCGCCCGGCGCACCGCCGAACTCGCCGGGCTGGTGCCCACGACGGAGCCGCTGCTGGCCGAATGGGACTACGGCGACTACGAGGGCCGGACCACGCCGGAGATCCGCGAGAGCGTTCCGGAGTGGACGGTCTGGACCCACCCCTGCCCCGGCGGCGAATCCGCGGCGGAGGTCACCGCCCGCGCCGACGAGCTGATCGCGCGGATCACCGCCGAACCGCACCGCACCGACGTCGTGCTGTCCGGGCACGGGCACTTCAGCCGCGTGCTGATCGCGCGCTGGCTCGGCCTGCCCGGCACCGAAGGCGTGCGGTTCGCACTCGATCCGGCCGGGATGACCGTGCTTGGTCACGAGCGCGGCGTGCCGCAGCTCGAACGCTCGAACGTGCCCGCGCCGCAGGACGCGCGCTGACCAGGACAGGAACCGGGAGAACAACACCGTGGCGCAAGAGATCCGCCGGATCACCGAGCCCGACGTGCCCGCGGTCGTCGCGCTGGTGCACGCACTGGCGGACTACGAGGAATCGGCGCACGAATGCCACCTCACCGAAGCCCAGCTGCACCGCGCGCTGTTCACGCAACAGCCGGCGCTGTTCGGCCACGTCGCCGAAGCCGATGGTGCGGTCGCCGGTTTCACGCTGTGGTTCTTGAACTTCTCGACCTGGCACGGCACGCACGGGATCTACCTGGAGGACCTGTTCGTGCTGCCCGCGCACCGCGGCTCCGGCCTCGGCAAGCAGCTGTTGCGCACGCTGGCGCAGGAGTGCGTCGCGCGCGGTTACTCGCGGCTCGAGTGGTCGGTGCTGGACTGGAACACGCCGGCGATCGAGTTCTACGAATCCGTGGGAGCCGTCGGCATGGACGAGTGGACGGTGCACCGGCTCACCGGCGAGGCGCTGCACGACTTCGGGGCCTGATGCTGCACCATTCCGCCAAGCTGAGAGCGGGCCGCTACTCTCCCCCGCCCCCGGAATCGTGCGTTCCCCCGCCGTAGAACGACCACACGCGCCCGGTCCGGTTGAACATGAACCACAGCACGGCCACGGCCGGAACCGCGATCACGAAGCCGATCAGCGGCTGTTCGGACGGCCCGATCGCGTACCAGGCGATGCCGAGCAGGATCAGCTGCAACAGCAGCGCAGGCGTCCGCGCCCAGAACCTGCCCTGCCACATCCCGATCCCCGCCGCCAGCACGGCCACCGAGATGATCGCGAAGTAGCCGGCCTCGCCGAAGGTGTTGGTGCTGTTGAGCGCACCCACTCCGCCTGCGGCCGAGGGCGCGCGCACCAACAGCGCGATGACGAAGGCGAGCCCGAGGGCGGCCTCGGCGATGGTGATCACGGCGGCGATCCGCACGGTGCGCGGAGGAGCAGGAGACGGCACGGCGGCTTCGCCTTTCCGGGAGAGTCGGCGGCGCGGAGCCACCGGTGCGCGGTACTCGCCCCATAACACCGATCGTGACTCTGCGTGTGCGCTTTCGATGGTAATACCGCCCGAACGACGCATGACTACGGCCGGGGCCGCGGGCGAAGATCAGCGCATGGCTGGTGCGGCGGTCGTGGACTACGGGGTGTTCCGCGGACCCGCTTCGCTTCCGGCCGTTGCCGGCGCAGCAGGCGAGCACCGGTGCGCTTTCGGGGTTGCGCACCGCAGCGGAGCCGCCGCCGGAGATCGATGGCAAGCGCACGACCGGGCGCACCGCGAGCAGCGGACCCGCCACGCGGTCAGCTCGGCATTGGCGAGCCGCGGCC
>NZ_JAFRFW010001030.1:0-2973 GCF_017434145.1 Saccharopolyspora sp.
AGCGGCCGCACGCGGTGGCGCTGCCGCAATCCGCGAGTGAGCCGGTGGCGCCGGCGCGGCCCGGTTGGTCGGCGGTGACTCCGCCGCCCGGCTCGCCCGGCGGGCTTTCCGGTGAACCGATTCCTGGGCCGCGGCCGGGTTCTGCGGCTGGTGAACCGGTGCAGCCGAGCGCCCCGCACGCGTCGAATCCCGCGGTGCCGCCGTCCGCGAACACGCCGCCGGCGCCCGAGCCATCGGGTGAACCGGTACCGGGCACCGGCTCGTCGGTGCCGGGTTGGCCGGAAGAGCCCGCAGCACCGGGCATTTCGAGCGAGCAACCGTTGCCGGGGTTCCCGAGCGAGCCGTCGATGCCTGCTCTCACCGGCGATCCGGAGACGCCGAGCGACCCGTCGGTCCCGAGCGAACCGGCGACGCCGAGTGGTCCGAGCGAACCGGCGACGCCGGCGCCGAGCGGTGAGCCGTCCGCGACGGACGTCCCGCCCGCCCCGAGCTCGACGGGTCCCGTGCCGCCGAGTTCGGTCGGCCCGTCTTCGGATCCGGCTGCGCCATCGGAGACCTCGACGGTCCCGCAGCGCCCGTCTGCGCAGCTCCCGTCTTCGCAGGGCTCGCAGCCCCCGACTCCGTCGACCACGCCCACCACGGACGGACCGGTCGCACCGAGTTCGACCGCCGGCCCGCAGCGGCCGGAAACCTCCGAACCGACCGGTGGTTCCGAGACGAGCGCACCGTCCACGTCAGCTGACCCCGCCGATCGCGAGTGCGATGCGGCCACGCTGCGCGAAGGCCGGTTCGTCCCGGCCGAGCAGCTTTCCGCGACGGGCCGGGCGTTGCCCGCGGGCACGACCGACTCGGGCGAAGCATCGCCCGGCGACATCGTCTACGTGCAGTCGGGCGGCTCGGGTCCGCTCGACACGTGCGAGGTGCCCGCCGACTTCGTCCCATGATCACTCGATCAGGCGGAGCCGAGGAGAGCCTCCAACGGCGTCATCACGACGTTCGCCCAGCGCGCGGGGCCGCAGCGGCTCTACCCGCGGGCCCTGTCGATGTCCACGCCGACACGCCGACGGTGTGTCCACATTCGCCTTTTCCACCCGGCCGATAGCGTTGCCGACCGAGGAACGCGCCGAGTGTTGGCGATGCATACGAGCACGAGGAGACCAGCGATGTCACGGGTGGCGGCGATCGACTGCGGGACCAACTCGATCCGGCTCCTGGTGGCCGACGTGACCGCCCGGCCGGATGGTTCGCCGGAGCTGCGCGACGTGCACCGCGAGATGCGGGTGGTGCGGCTCGGGCAGGGCGTGGACGCCACCGGCAGACTCGCCGACGAGGCGTTGCGGCGCACCCGCGATGCGCTGGTCGATTACGCGGCGGTGGCGCGCGAGAACGGTGCCGAGGCGGTCCGCATGGTGGCGACCTCGGCGACCCGCGACGCGGCCAACCGCGAGGACTTCTTCGCCATGGTGCGGGAAACGCTCGGCGTGGACGCCGAGGTGATCACCGGTGCGGAGGAGGCCCGCCTGTCGTTCATCGGCGCGGTGGGCGACTTCGACCCGGCGGCCGGTCCGTTCGTGGTCACCGACGTCGGCGGTGGTTCCACGGAAGTCGTCGTCGGTCGCTGGGACGGTGCACGTGCCGAGATCACGGCCGCCTACTCCGCCGACATCGGGTGCGTGCGACTGACCGAGCGCTGCCTGCACGACGACCCGCCGACCGAGCAGGAGGTCCGGGACGCCGAGCAGGTCGCCCGCGGCGTGCTCGACGAAGCTTTCGCCGCGGTGGACGCCTCCGGTGCGCGGACCTGGGTCGGCGTCGCGGGCACCGTCACCACGTTGTCCGCGGTCGCGCAGAACCTGCCGGATTACGATCCGGCCGCAATTCACCTTTCCCGTTTATCCCAGAAACAGCTTCGAGAAACGACTTCGGAGCTGTTGACGATGACTCATGAAGAACGAGCCGCGATCGGTTCAATGCATCCCGGACGGGTCGATGTGATCGGCGGCGGCGCGCTCGTCGTGCAGGTTCTCGCCGACGAGCTGAGGGAACGCGCCGGCATCGAGGCGATCTCGGTGTCCGAGCACGACATCCTGGACGGCATAGCGCTTTCCATCAGCTAGTTCCCACGATGTGGGCCGGACTATCCGGGTGGTGGGTGGCCGGTTTCTGTATCGAACCAGAAAGTTTCGAATTCGTGACAGCGTTCTGGGGGTGGCCCGCCCTCAATTATGTTTACGCTGTCGCGGTGGTGCTCATCACCACTGTGCTTGGTGCCCCGGAATTCCGCTGAGGGGGCGCGTGGAAGTGGGAGGACGCAACATGCGCAAGCGACGTCTGGCCGCCTGCTTGGCGGTCCCGCTGGCGGTGGCCATGCTCGCCACGGCCTGCGGCGGCGGGGACAGCGGGGCGCCCAGGGACACGGTGACCGTCGAATGGGGCGAGCCGGAGAACCCGCTGGTCCCGGGCAACACCACCGAGGCCAACGGCAGCAACGTGATGGACGCGCTGTTCGCCGGGCTGGTGAAGTACTCGCCGGACGACGCCTCGGTGCACAACGACATGGCCGAGTCCATCCAGCCCTCGCCGGATCACCGGTTCTACACCATCAAGATCAAGCCGGGCTGGACCTTCCACGACGGGAGCCCGGTCACCGCCGAGAGCTTCGTCAAGGCGTGGAACTACACCGCCTACGGGCCGAACGGGCAGCAGGGCGGAAGCTTCTTCGAGCAGGTCAAGGGCTACGACGAGCTCAACCCGGAGGAGGAGGGCGCGACGCCGCCGACCGACCAGCTGTCCGGGCTCAAGGTCGTCGATCCGACCACGTTCACCGTGGAGCTCAAAGCACCGCTGACGATCTTCCCGACGATGCTGGGCTACGGGCCGTTCTACCCGCTGCCGGAGCGGTTCTTCGCCGATCCGGAGGGATTCGAGCAGCACCCGATCGGCAACGGGCCGTTCAAGTTCGAGTCGCGGGTG
>NZ_JAFRFW010001031.1:0-5565 GCF_017434145.1 Saccharopolyspora sp.
ACGGACGTGTCGCAGCGCGCGCTGGCACTGGCCGCGGCGACGTTCCGGCTCAACCGCATCGACGTGGAACTCGCCGCGGGCGAGTGGTTCGAGCCGGTGCGCGGGCAGCGGTTCGACCAGGTCGTTTGCAATCCGCCGTTCGTCGTCGGCCCGGCGCGCACCGACTACGTCTACCGCGACTCCGGGCTCGCGGGCGACGACGCGAGTGCGCTGATGGTGCGGCAGCTGCCGTCGTTCCTGAACGAAGGCGGTACCGGGCAGTTGCTCGCCTCCTGGCTGCACCGCAAGGGCGAGGACTGGCAGGACCGGGTCGCCGGCTGGCTGCCGCCCGGCGGCGTGGACGCCTGGTTCGTGCAGCGCGACGTCGCGGACCCGGCGCTCTACGTCGGGACCTGGTTGCGCGATGCGGGGTTCGATCCGCGTTCTGCCCTCGGGCGCCGCAAAGCCGCGGAATGGTTGGACTGGTTCGCGGCGAACGACGTCGAGGGCGTCGGGTTCGGTTTCGTCACGTTGCGCCGTGCCGGGTCCGAACGCGGCGAAGTCGTCTGCGAGGACCTGCGGCAGGCGTTCGACGATCCGCTGGGGCCGGAGAGCGATGCGTGGCTGCGCCGGGTCGACTGGCTGCGCGAACACGGCTCCGCGGAAGGATTGCTCTCGGCGCGGCTGATGACCGCGTCCTCCACCGTGCTGGAGGAGTTCGCCTCGCGCGGCGACGAGGGCTGGGAGCGGTTCCTGCACCGGCTGCACCGCACCGACGGTCCCGGCTGGCAGCACGAGATCGACGAGCTCGGCGTGCGGCTGCTCGCCGGCTGCCACGGCGCGATGCCGCTGCGGGATCTGGTCGAGCTGCTGGCGATCGGTTCCGGGGAAGATCCGGAACAACTCGCCGAAGCCGCGGTGCCGATGTTCCGCGAACTCGTCCGGCACGGAATGGTGATCCCGGCGGAATGGGCGGACGACGAGTAATGCGGGCAGTGGTCAGTCGCGTCGCGCGGGCATCGGTGACCGTCGACGGCGCGGCGGTCGGCAAGATCGAAGAACCCGGGCTCCTGGTGCTTTTGGGTGTGACACATTCCGACGGCTCCGAACAGGCCGCCAGAATGGCCCGCAAACTGCACGAGATTCGGGCGTTGCGCGACGAGGAGTCCTGCGCCACCACCGGCGCCCCGCTGCTGGTGGTGAGCCAGTTCACGCTGTACGGCTCGACGCGCAAGGGTCGGCGCCCGTCGTGGACCGAGGCCGCCCGCCCTGAGCAGGCCGAACCGGTGGTCGACGAGGTCGTCGAGCGTCTCCGCGAACGCGGTGCGCGGGTGGCGACCGGGGTTTTCGGTGCGGAGATGGCGGTGGACAGCGTCAACGACGGACCATTCACGTTGTTGATCGACGCTTGAATGTAACGCCGGTTCTCAGCAGATCCTCAGACTGCGCGGAGCAACGGATGTGACGGCCGCGACGTCTGCCGGTGGAGAAGTCCGGGAACGAATTCGAGGTCACGTTCGTTTTACAGGTATCCAGCTTCGACAGTCCGGCCCACGGCCGCACACCGCCGCACCGAGCGAAGGCGTGCGGCGCGGCTCGGCCGGGCGCGGAGTGGAGCCACAACACCCAACACGGCGCACCACTCCGAACTGACAGCCCGGACGAGACCAAAGCGGCACCGCTCACCACAACGGCACCGCACCGACCAGCAGACAAGCACAACCGTCCACATACGGAAGGCGTGCCCGATCGGCCCGCAACACCGAGCGTACGCGGACTCGGCACCGCGCAGCCAGCGCCGTGAGCACGCCCGCAAGCCAGCCCGTCAGGGAGGGAGCTCAATGACCGTCCCGCAGACCAACCACCCCACCGATGTCTCCGTCGAGGCGGACCTCGACGGCCAGGGGCCGTCGGCCGACCTGGTCCGGGTCTACCTCAACGGCATCGGGCGCACCGCGCTGCTGTCCGCGCAGGAGGAGGTCGACCTCGCCAAGCGGATCGAGGCCGGCGTCTTCGCCAAGCACGTGCTGGACACGGAAAGCAACGTCGCGCCCGAACGCCGCAGCGACCTGCGGGCGGTGGTGCGCGACGGCCGCACGGCCAAGAACCACTTGATGGAGGCCAACCTGCGCCTCGTGGTCAGCCTCGCCAAGCGCTACACCGGCCGCGGCATGCCGCTGCTGGACCTGATCCAGGAGGGCAACCTCGGGCTCATCCGCGCGGTGGAGAAGTTCGACTACACCAAGGGCTTCAAGTTCTCGACCTACGCGACCTGGTGGATCCGCCAGGCCATCACCCGCGGCATGGCCGACCAGTCCCGCACCATCCGGCTGCCCGTGCACCTGGTGGAACAGGTCAACAAGCTGGCCCGGATCAAGCGCGACCTGCACCAGAAGCTCGGCCGGGAGGCCACCGACGACGAACTGGCCGCCGAGAGCGGGCTGGCGACGGAGAAGGTCGTGGACCTGCTCGACCACTCCCGCGACCCGGTGAGCCTGGACATGCCGGTCGGGGCGGAGGAGGACGCGCCGCTCGGCGACTTCATCGAGGACGCCGAGTCCGCCGACGCGGAGAACGCGGTGATCTCCGGTTTCCTGCAGGACGACCTGCGCCGGGTGCTGTCGACCCTGGAGGAGCGGGAGACGGCGGTGATCCGGATGCGCTACGGCCTCGAGGACGGCCAGCCGCGCACGCTGGACCAGATCGGCAAGGCGTTCGGGCTCTCCCGCGAGAGGGTGCGCCAGATCGAGCGCGAGGTGATGTCCAAGCTGCGCCAGGGCGACCGGGCCGACCGGCTGCGCGCCTACGCCAGCTGAGGACAGCGCCGTTGACACGTGACTTTCGTCACGGAAGCATTCGGCAGTGAACGTTCGCGACCGGTTTTCCGGTCGCTCACCCCGGAAGGCCGGACTCGCCGCAAGGGCGGGTCCGGCCTTTCGCATGTTCGCCCGGTGGTTCAGCGCTTGCAGCGCTGCTCGAGGTTGTGCTCGCCGAGCCCAGCGCTAGCCGCACACAGCGCTGGCCGGACTCAGGATTCAGCGCCGGTCTCGTCCAGGAAGCGCCGCCGCCAGCGCGACAACTCGTCCTCGGTGACCCCGTGCTCGGCCAGCCAGCCCGCCGCGGCACCTTCGTGCTCCTCGAACCGCGACAGCACGCCTTCGATGGCCTCCACCGGCGTGGAGATCAGGTCCCGCACGTCCTCCTCGGTGACCCCGGGCGGCAACGCGGGCGCCATCTCCAGGCGTTGCAGCACGCGGAACATGTTCCGATCGGTCCGCACGTAATCCGCGATGATCGCGTCCCGGCGCACGCCCACCGCGCTGAGCAGCATCGCCGAGACGACCCCGGTGCGGTCCTTGCCCGCGGCGCAGTGCACCAGCACCGGCCCGTCCGCTTCCAGCGCGAGCCGGAACACCCGCACCAGCTTGTGCGCGGCTTTGTCCAGCATCAACTCGTAGAGCACCGGCAGCGGATGGTTCACCTCCGCCGAGTGGATGCCCGCCAGCAGCTCGATCTGGTGCACCTGCGCCTCCGCGGCGAGCGGGTGCGCGACCCCGTTGAGTTCGGCGGCATCACGCAGGTCGAGCACCACTCGCGGTGGCCACGCGTGCTCCTCCGGCGCGCGGTCGCCGTTCCTGGGTGCGTCGCTGCGCAGCACCACTCCCGAACGTGTGAGCACGCCGTCCTCGGCGGGGACGCCGCCGAGGTCCCGCAGGTTCACCAGCCCGTCGAGCGCGCCCACCGCCGGATCCGTCATGGACACCCGAGTCCCTCCCATCGATCGTCTCCGACGAACAGCGTCGCAGGTGGGCAGGACCGGCGACAGACCCGACCCGGCACAGCGGTTCAGCAGTGCGTTCGGCGTGGTCGGCGGGCTTGTTCGCGCGATTCCCGGCCCGCAGGAGTCGTTCGCGCGATGAGACGGGCCGGGAGGCGCCCGTGGCACCTCCCGGCCCTCGCTACACACCACTCACGCGCGAACGCACTTCTCCCGCAGGAGCCCCACCTCCTGCGGGAGAAGTGCCTGCGGCGCGCAGGTCCGCACGTCAGCGGCGCGGTACCTGCACGTCGCGCTCTTCCAGCACCACGGTGCGCTGGTCCAGCGGCTGGTCCAGTTGGACCGCGACCGGCGGGTGGCGCAGGTCCATCGTGCAGATCCCCGGCGGTTCCGGGGTCTCGTTGACCAGCAGGACCTTCACCTGCTGGGCGTTCTGGTCGGCGACCTCGGCGTGCACCTTGCTGCAGCCGCCTTCTTGACCGGTGGTGACGACGACGTTGCCACCGTCCTGGGTCCACACCCGCGGCGTTCCGGACTGCCCGGGTATGTTGGCCTTGATCAGGTTCGCCGGTACCGGTGTGCGTTCTTGCTGAGGTTTCGGCTGCACCGGTGCCGGAGGTTCCTGCGGTGCGGGCGGCTGCCCACCGAAACCGACGTCTCCTTGCTGTCCGGCGCAGGCGGAAAGCGCTAGGAGCAGGGCGCCTGCGCCCACTGTGGTGTGTAGCGGTCTCATGCCCCGAAGACGGGACCGGGCCGCATCGAGGTTGCTCGGAAATCGGATTCTCCGGACGCGCACTGTGGACCACCGCCCATGATCAACGCATCCGCAGGTCGAGCAGTCCCGCCGGTCAGCCGCTTTCGGCCGCCGGCTCGACAGCGGCGGCCACCGCCCACTCCCCGATCCAGCGGGCCAGTTCGTCGCTGTTGTGCACCCAGGCGTAGTGCCCCAGCTTCGCCGCGCCCGCGATCTCGCACGAGTAGTGCCGCCTGGTGCGCGCGGACCGCGCGGCCTTGCCCGCCAAGTGGTCCACTGAGGACTCCGGGGCGAGTTCGTCACCGTCCATGGTGACCGTCAGCAGCGGAACGTCCGATGCGGCCAGCGCGGCTTCGTAGTCGGTGTCCGAGCCACCGAGGCGGTAGCGGCCGGAACGTCCCTGCCTGGCCCAGTCGCGCATCACCCCGGCCGGCTGCCTGCCACCGAAGCCGAGCCGCTCGCCCGGCCAGCAGCCCAGCACCGCGGACAACGCGGCGACCACCTGCGTGCCGGCCAGGTTCTTCCACGCGCGGCTGCCCTGGAAGCTGCGGAACCACACCGAACCGGAACCCAGCAGCGTCACGCCGCTCACCCGATCCGGATGGCTCGCGGAGTACAGCAGCGCGACCTGCCCGCCGAGGCTGTGACCGAGCAGGAAACGCGGCGCCTGCGGGAAGTTGCGCGCGACGAGGTCCACGACGGCGCCGGTGTCGTCGATCAGGTCCTGGTACCCGAAGCGGATGCCGCGCCGCGCGCGGGGCAGCGCCTCCCCCTGCCCGCGCAGGTCGAAGCTGACCACCGTCCGGCCGCGGGCGGCCAGCGAGCGCAGGAACGGCTGGTAGTAGCGGGCGGGCACACCCATCGCAGGCAGCACGATCATCACCGGCGAAGCGGGATCCGCGCCGCGGTGCGCGCGGATCGTCAGCTGATGGTCGCCGGCCTCGACGGTGCCCAGCTCCACGAGTTCCAGGTCGTGCACGGCGGATCTCCCTGCCTCGACCGGCACACCATAACCGGACCGCGTCGGTCTCGTAGTGGAGGTCGCTCTCAGCGG
>NZ_JAFRFW010001032.1:0-10675 GCF_017434145.1 Saccharopolyspora sp.
ATGTCGACGACGGCGCCGACCCGGTCCGGCAGCGCGGCGTGCTGCGGCGGCAGCAGCGGATCGCTGCGTTCGGAGATGTGCGCCAGCACGGCGGCCCACAACCCGTCGGCGTCGCCGAACTGGTGCTGCACGGTGCCCCAGGTGACGCCCGCCTCGCGGGCGATGAGGTTCGCGCTCACGCCTTCCGAGCCGTCGGCCAGGCAGCGGATGGCGACTTTCAGCAGCGTGCGCCGCGTCTCCAGGCCCCTGCGGTTGAGCCGCGTGCCTTTCGCGCTAAGAGTCATGCGGACCACCTCGCAAGCTGCACCTCCGGGCTCACGCCGAGCCCGCGGCGTGCAGCCCGGCGCGGCGGCCGAAGAACGAGCCTTCGCCCAGCTGGACGCCGGAACAGTAGCCGTTGCCGTCCTGCGCGATGTTGGACGCGCAGGCCCCTGCGGCGTAAAGGCCGGGCACGACCGAGCCGTCCGCGCGCTGCACCTGCGCATCGACGGTGGTCCGCATCCCGCCCAAGGTGAACCCCGCGTACAGCGCGTGCCCCAACCGCAGGTCGAAAACCGCCCACGGGCCGGTGTCCTGGGCCGCCAGCCACTTCGGGCTCTTGTGGAAGTCCGGGTCCTCGCCGCGCGCGGCGTGCTCGTTGTAGCGGGTCAGCGTCTTCACCAGCGAACCGGACGGCAGGTCGAGCCCGGACTCCATCTCCTCGACCGTCTCGAAGCCGTCCAGCAGCGGAACCAGCGGGTCCTTCGGCTTCGCCTCGTGCTCGACGTCGACGATCAGGTAAGCCGTCGAATCGGGCTGCGCCAGCACGTGATAGCTGGTCCGCGCGTGGTAGGAGTCCTCGGCGACGAACCGCTCGCCGAGCTTGTTGACGATCAACCCGGTCGCCAGCTGACCGGGCGGGTAGAACGGCGCGGTGATGAACGGCTGCGCCATGTGCTTGAGCTCGGCGCCCGCTGCCTCGCCCAGCTTGATCGCGGTCCCGTCGTCGTAGCTGGAGCCGAGCGTGAACAGCTTGGCTCCCAGCGCGGGGGTGTGCTCGGCGACCATCCGCTCGTTCATCACGAACCCGCCGGCGGCGAGCACCACCGCGGACGCCCGGACCAGGCCCGTTTCGGAGAACCGCCGCCAAGCCAGCCCGAGCACGCGGCCGTCCTCCTGCTGCACCAGCGCGGTCGCGCCGGTGTCGAAGCGGACCTGCACCCCCGCCTGCTCGATCTGCTCGCGCAGCAGGTCCATCACCAGCTTGGCGCCCTCGGTGTCGCCGGGCACCGGGACCTTGTGCCCGCGCGGTGCCGCAACGGCCTGTTCGCGGAACGGCCAGACCTGCTCGTTCCCGGTGTACATCAGCCCTTCGGTGCCGGGCTGGATCACCGCCTTCTCGGCGAAGTAGGAGCGCTCGAAGTGGACACCGAGCGACTCCAGCCAGTCGAAGTGCGCCACCGAGCCGTCGCAGTAGGCGCGGATCTTGTCCGGCTCCGGATCGCGGGACACGGCCAGCAGGTACTTGTACATCTCCTCCGGCGAGTCCTCGTGCCCGGTGGCCCGCTGCACCGCGGTACCGCCGCCGAGGTAGAAGTGCCCGCCCGCCATGGCCGTTGTGCCGCCGTGCGTCGCGGCGCGTTCCAGCAGCAGCACCCGCGCACCCGCGCGCGCGGCTTCCAGCGCGGCGCAGCCGCCCGCGATGCCGAAGCCCACCACGACGACGTCGAAGTGCTCGGCCTGCTCCGGGATGGCGGACGGGGGTAGGACCTCGGGCACGCTGACTCCCTTCCGCGCGGTGCGCAGCTCGACTGCCCGGTTTCCGGGCGGTGCCAAGTCGTTTCCTTGGGCAGCCACCAGACGCTTGCTAGGGTCATTGAAGCACCTATGACAATGCGCCGTCGATCCGTCGCCTCCCGATGGGCCTCGCCGCCGGGTTCCGGCTGCTGCTGCGGAAAGGAATTCCCTTGCGACACGGCATAGTGCTGTTCACCAGCGACCGCGGGATCACCCCGGACCGGGCCGCGAAAGCCGCCGAAGAGGCCGGGTTCGACACCTTCTACGTCCCGGAGCACACCCACATCCCGATCAAGCGGGAGGCCGCGCATCCCGGCACCGGCGGCGCGGAGCTGCCCGACGACCGCTACCTGCGCACCCTCGATCCGTGGGTCGGGCTGAGCGCGGCCGCGGCGGTGACCTCCCGGATCCGGCTGGCCACGGCGGTGGCGCTGCCGGTGGAGTCCGACCCGATCACGCTGGCGAAGACGATCGCTTCGCTGGACTGACTCTCCGGCGGCCGGGTCACGATCGGTGCGGGCTTCGGCTGGAACACCGACGAGCTCGCCGACCACCACGTCCCGGCAGGCAGGCGGCGCACCGCGCTGCGCGAGCACGTCGAGGCGATGCGGGCGCTGTGGACGCAGCAGGAGGCTTCCTACTCCGGCGAGTTCGTCCACTTCGGACCGTCGTGGGCCTACCCGAAGCCCGCCCAGGCGCACGTCCCGCTGCTGATCGGCGCGGGTGCGGGGCCGAAGACGTTCGCCTGGATCGCCGCGCACGCGGACGGCTGGATGACCACTCCCGCTGAGCGGGACGTGCGCGCGAACGCGGACCGGCTGCGCGCGGCCTGGGCCGCGGCGGGACGTCCCGGTGCGCCGGAGATCCACGTGCTCGCGACCGCGAAACCCACTCCTGAACTGCTCGGGGAGTGGGCGCAGGCCGGTGTCACCGAAGCGATCTGGGGCTTGCCGGACAAGCCCGCCGACGAGGTGGTGGCCTTCCTCGGGCGGCACGCGGCCCGCCTCGGCATCGCCTGATCCCTTGTGCGGGGCCGGGCCCGCACGCATAATGGACACCTGTCCAATCAACTGTCCGCCCGTGAGCGAACGGACCGCTCGTCCCAATGGATCGGGCGAACGGTCCGTTCACTCGATGCTCACGCCGGCGCGAGCACAGGCTGGAGGGGCCCGATGGGCGGCTTCACCCGCACCGAGATTGAACGGTTCTGGCAGCGCTGGCTGGACGCCACCCGCGAGGCCGAACGCCGCCGCGACTGGAAACCGCTGGCCGACCACTACGCCGAAGACGCCACCTACGGCTGGATGTACTCGCCGGACGAGCACTTCATGGCGGTGGGGCGCGAGGAGATCCGGCAGTACGCGCTCGGCACCGAGATGGCCGGGCTCGACGGGTGGCACTACGACTACGTGGCCACCGTCATGGACGAGTCGAACGGCATGGTGATCGGTTTCTGGAAGCAGCGCGCCGGGATCACCGACGACGACGGCCGCGAGTACGAGGTGCCGGGCATCGGCGGCAGCTGGTTCGGCTACGGCCAGGACTCCGCGGGCAACGGCCGGTTCGAGTGGCAGCGCGACTGGTTCGACCTGGGCGCCGCCGCGCGGACCTTCCTCAGCCTGGCCGAATCCGGGAAGGCGACGCCGGGGCTGCTGGAGCGGATGAAGACCGACAGCAAGTCGCAGCCCGGGCACTACCGGCCCGCGGACCTGCCGTCCACGGTGTGGCCGCCGGTGGTCGAGGAGGGGGCGCGGTGAGCCTCGGCGCAGTGTCGGACCTCGGCTCGCCGCAGCCGCGGCAACTCATCGACGGCAGGCTCACTGCCGGTTCCGGCGGGCGGAGCCATCCCGTGCTGAACCCTGCCGAAGGCGTCGAGATCGGGAGGGCGCCCAGCGCCACGGCCGACGACGTCGACGACGCGATCGGCGCCGCGCGCCGCGCATTCGACTTCGGCGAGTGGGCCACCTCCCCGGAATTCCGCATCCGTTGCTTGCGCCAGCTGCACTCGGCATTGGTCGAGCACGGCGCGGCGATGCGCGCGTTGACGACGGAAGAAGCGGGTGCGCCCGCGTTCCTGACCGCGGGGCCGCAGTACGACGTGCCGGTGGAAAGTCTCAAGTGGACGGTCGAGATGGCCGAGGGCTACCCGTGGTGCACCGACCTGGGAGTCGCCGAGCCGATGGGGATCGCCACCCGGCGCACCATCCGCCGCGAGCCGGTGGGCGTGGTCGCGGCGATCACGCCGTGGAACTTCCCGAACCAGGTCAACCTGGCCAAGATCGGCCCGGCGCTGGCCGCGGGCAACACCGTCGTGCTGAAACCGGCGCCGGACACGCCGTGGGTGGCCGCCGAACTCGGGCGGCTGGTGGCCGAGCGGACCGACATCCCGCCCGGCGTGTTCAACGTCGTGACACCGCACGACGACGCGGTAGCGGCGCTGCTGACCACCGATCCGAGGGTGGATCTGGTTTCGTTCACCGGATCCACGGCCACCGGGCGCGCGATCATGGCCGCCGCGTCCACGACGCTGGCGAAGGTTTTCCTGGAGCTGGGCGGGAAATCCGCCGCGATCGTGCTCGACGACGCCGACCTCGGCGCCGCGGTCGGCGCGACCGCCTTCGGGGTCTGCGTGCACGCCGGGCAAGGATGCGCGCTGACGACCCGGCTCGTCGTCCCGCGGGACCGCTACGACGAGGCGGTGGAGATCGCCGCACGCACGATGCGCAAGATCGGCGCGGGCGATCCGCGCGATGCGGGCACGATCTGCGGGCCGGTGATCTCGCAGGCCCAGCGCGACAGGGTCTTGGACTACCTGCGGCTCGCCACCGAGGAAGGCGGCACGTTCGCCACCGGCGGCGGGATTCCGGCGGGCAAGGACGCGGGATTCTGGATCGAACCGACCGTCATTTCCGGGCTGCGCAACGAAAACCGCGTGGCCCGCGAGGAGATCTTCGGGCCGGTGCTGGTCGTGCTGGCGCACGACGGCGACGACGACGCGGTGCGGATCGCCAACGACTCGCCGTACGGGCTGTCCGGGTCGGTCGACAGCGGCTCGATCGAGCGCGCGCGCAACGTCGCGGCCCGGGTTCGCACCGGGACGCTGGCCGTCAACGGCGGGCTCTGGTTCAGCCCGGACGCGCCGTTCGGCGGGTACAAGCAATCCGGCATCGGACGCGAGATGGGTGTGGCCGGGTTCGAGGAGTACTTGGAGACCAAGTTGTTGGCGGAACCGGCGTGACCGCCGGCGGGTTACTTGGCGGAACCGGCGTGACCGCCGGCGGGTTACTTGGCGGAGCCGGCGTGACCGCCCGGGAATTCGATGGCGGAGTCAGAGGGACCGCCGGGGAATTCGGCGGCGAGGCCGCCGGCGGTTTGCCGACCGGGATGGCGGGAGCGGGCATGGGAAAGCGGTTCGACGGCAAGGTCGCCATCGTCACCGGCGCGGCGCAGGGCATCGGAGCGGCCTACGCGCAAGCGCTCGCGGCCCACGGCGCGTCGGTGGTGATCGCCGACCTCAACGCCGACGCCGGGCGAACCTGCGCCAAGTCCATCGAGAGCGACGGCGGGCGAGCGATGTTCGTGCGCACCGACGTCTCCTCCCCGGATTCGGCCGCCGAACTGGCGGCGCGCGCGACCGAGGAGCTCGGCGGCATCGACCTGCTGGTCAACAACGCCGCGATCTACGGCGACATGGAGTTCGACCTGCTGCTGACCGTCGACTGGGACTACTACCGCAAGTTCATGAGCGTGAACATGGACGGCGCGCTGGTGGTGACCCGCGCGGTGCACCCGCACATGCAGCGGCGCGGCGGTGGCGCGATCGTGAACCAGAGCTCCACCGCGGCCTGGCTCTACTCCGGTTTCTACGGGCTGGCGAAGGCGGGCGTGAACGGGCTGACGCAGCAGCTCGCGCACGAACTCGGCGGCATGAACATCCGCGTCAACGCCATCGCGCCGGGACCGACCGATACCGCAGCCACCCGCAACCAGGTCGGGGAAGCGGCCGCGGACCTGGTGCGCGGGCTGGCGATCAAGCGGATCGGGCAACCGGCGGACATGGTCGGCGCCTGCCTGTTCCTGCTGTCCGAGGAGGCGTCGTGGGTGACCGGGCAGATCTTCAACGTCGACGGCGGCCAGGTGATCCGATGAGCGCGGTCGGGTTCGCCGGTCTCGGCAACATCGGCAAGGCGATGGCCACCAGGCTCGTGGACCGCCCCGGTGGCCTGCTGGTCTTCGACATCGCGTCCGAGCCGGTGGCGCAATTGCGCGCGGCGGGAGCGAAGGTCGCGCGGGACGTGGCGGAACTGGCGGCGCAGGTGGATCTGCTGTGCGTCATGGTCCGCGACGACGACCAGGTGCGTTCGGTCCTCGCCGAGGTACTGCCCGCGGCCCGCGACGGACTCGTCGTCGCGGTGCACTCCACGATCGCCCCCGGTACCCCTGCGGAGCTGGCCGAACAGGCCGCCGAGCACGGCGTCGCGCTGGTGGACGCGCCGGTCAGCGGCGGTCCGATGGGAGCTGCGGACGGCAGCTTGGCGATCATGGTCGGCAGCCCCGAAACCGCCTTCGCCACCTGCGCCGAGCCGTTCGGCCGGATGGGCGGGCAGGTCGTGCACGCGGGCCCGATCGGCGCGGGAACCAGGATGAAACTCGCCAGGAACCTGCTGCACTTCGCATCGTTCACCGCGGCCGCGGAGGCGCAGCGGCTCGCCGAAGCGGCCGGGCTGGACCTGGTCGAACTCGGCCGGGTCGTGCGGCACACCGACGGGATCACCGGTGGACCAGGCGCGATCATGCACCGCGACACGGCCGCGCCGCTGGCCGACGGCGACCCGTGGGTGGGGATCTTCGAGCACGTCCGCGCGCTGGGGGAGAAGGACCTGCGGTTCGCGATCGAGCTGGCGCGGGAGCTGGGCGTCGACGTCCCGCTCGCCCGGCACGCGCTCACCGGCCTCGGGCCAGGACTGGGGCTCTCCGCACCGCCCGCGCCCCCGCGGGAGCAGTGAGCGAACGGACCGTTCGTCCAATCTAGCGGGACCAACAGTCCGTTCACCTGGGAAGCCGCGAGCAGTGAACGGACCGTTCGTCCGAACAGATCGGGACAACAGGCCGTTCGCTCCGGAACCGCACCACCGGAACGGAAGAAGGCGTGACATGCCGAGATTCGATCCCCATCCGCAGCGGCGCCCGGCCATCGTGGCCGGGGCGTCCTCCGGCATCGGCACGGCCACCGCGCAGGCGCTGGCGACCGCCGGGCACCCCGTCGCGCTCGGCGCCAGGCGGGTGCAGCTGTGCGAGGAGATCGCCGCGACGATCCGCGCGGGCGGGGGAGAGGCGATCGCCGAACCGCTCGACGTCGCCGACACCGAGTCGGTGCAGAACTTCGTCGCCGCCGTCGAGGACTCGCTGGGGCCGGTGGAGACGGTCGTCTCCGGCGCGGGCGACATCGATGCCGCGCTGATCCACGAGCAGGACCCGGAGACCTTCGCCAGGCAGGTCGAGGTGCACCTCGGCGGCCCGCAGCGGTTGGCGGCGGCGATCGTGCCGTCGATGGTGCGCCGGCAGCGCGGCGATTTCGTGTTCATCAGCTCCGACGTGGCGCGCACCCACCGCCCGCGGATGGGCGGCTACGTGCCCGCGAAGGCCGGGCTGGAGGCGATGGTGCAGACGATGCGGATGGAGCTGGAAGGCACCGGCGTGCGCACGTCGCTGGTGCGTCCCGGGCCGACGAAGACCGCGATGGGCACCACCTGGAAGGACGAGGTCGCGACCGCGGTGCTGGAGGACTGGGTGCACTGGGGACTCGCGCGGCACCCCTACTTCCTGCGCCCGTCCGACGTGGCAGCCGCGATCACCGCGATCGTCGGCACCCCGCGGGGTTCGCACCTGACGATGGTGGAGGTCGAGCCCGAAGCGCCGCTGCGAGAACGACCGGAGGGCTGAAGCGGCGGACTCGTCCGGCGACGTGACCACCGCGAACATCCGTCATTCCCGGTGAACCCGCCGAGGAGCGAATTCGGCGTTACTGCCCGCCCGGGGCGGCCTCGTTCCCGGATGGCCGCGTGCCGGGCGGGTTCTCCGCGCATTTCCGCCGGATGCGGTACCTGCATCCAGGCGGATTCGTCGGGTGCGTGGCACTCCTTCGGGGAAATCCCGTGGGAAATGAATTGAGGGGTTTCCCCGTGTCATGCCGACAGTGCCCGCTCGTCTGCCCGGCCGCGAATAGTCTTCCCAACGTAATCAGATTTCGAGCGGAAGGAACCACTCATGCGTATCCGCAACACCGTTGCCACCCTGGCCTTGTGCGCGGCGGGAATGTCCGTGCTCGGTGCGGGCACCGCCGTCGCCGAAGAAGTGGTGGGGCACTTCGACACGGCCGAGCAGTGTTCGGCCGAGCTCCAGCGGCTCGCCGACCAGGGTGACCCGGGTCCGCTGATGTGCGAACCGACCACCGATGATGACAACGGCCCGCAGGTCCTCGTGCGTGGCTGAGCCCGGTACTCGAAACCGATCCCCCGCCGTGCGGCGGGGGATCGGTTTTCGTCGGTGCAGAAGGGGAGTATTCCGGAAACGGCCGGTTCCGCTCACTTCGGGCCCCGGTTCGGGCGGTGCGGCGCACAGGAGCCGCGGCGGAAGCTGGGGCTGCGTCGCTCCGGGCGTCGAAACCCCGAAAACGCGGGGAACCGTCCGGTCGCGAGGGATTCAGCGGCCGCGGTCGATTCCGGCGCGTGCGCGAAGCGAATGGCCGGCACGACGAAGCGACTTTCCCGGTCTGAGCTCGCGCTACCGGGCAGCGGTGCGATTCGCACCCGCGAGAACCCGCCCGAGAGCTTGCGCAACCGTTACGGCTGCGAGGTCTTCGGCGGCTCTTGAGTCGTCAAGGCCAGATCGCTCTCGGGCGGATCCGCCGGTTTCCCGGCAACCCCCAGCGTGCGGTCGCCGCCGCCCCGCCGACAGAGGCGAAAGTCCTGGCGGCGCCGGACCGCGCTCAGCGGCACGGACCGCGCCCCGCGACTCCGCGTAGCATCCCGGTGGAAGCTCGAAGGCGTACAAGAAGAGGAATGCTCGTGAGGTTGCGTAACGTCGTTCCGGCCGTGGCGCTGTGCGCAGTGGGAGCGTCCGTGGCGGTGCTGGGCGGCGCGTTCGACACGGAGCTGGTGAGCGAGGAACCCACCAGCGCCGCGTGCAAGCACGAACTCACCCGGCTCGCCCACGCGGGCTTCCCGGAGTCGCTGTCCTGCGAGCCGGTGCGCGACGACGACCCGTCCGGCCCGAGCGACCTCCTGCACGGCTGAGCCGACCCGATCAGTCGTCGCCGACGCCCCGCGCCGCGAGCGCTTCCCCGAGTTCGTCGGCGTGGCGCAGGGTGCGCACCAGGAACGGGATGGCGAAGGCGGAGACCGAACGGTCCGCGTCGCGAGCGCGCTGGGCTTCGCGGGTCTCCGCCGCGATGGTCGAGAGCACCGCGATGGCCTGCATCGTCAGCCCCACCAGCAGTCCGGCCCGCTCCGGCCGGACGCCGAACCGCCGCAGCGGGCGCAACCCGCGCTCGACGGCGCCGACCATGTCGTCGACCCGGGTGGTCAGGGTGAACAGGTTCGCCGCCGCCAGCGCCGCGAACAGCCGCAGCGCCACCACGATCGCCTGATCCAGCCCCAGCAGCCACCACTGCAACGCGAAGATCACCGCCAGCAGCGGGACCAGGAACCGAGCCAGCCGCCAGCAGCGTCCCGGCGAAACCCGGGCGACGAGGTAGCCGAGCAGCACCGCGCCCGCGAGCACTCCGAGCGGAGCCGGCGCGGCGAACACGAAGATCAGCACCGCGAGCGCCAGCAGCGCCAGGAACTTCACGCCCGCCGGAACCCGGTGCAGCGGGCTCGTTCCCGGCTCGTACAGCCCGAGCGGGTTCATCCGGCCAGCTCCCGATACCGCGTCAACGCCGCGTCCGGCGAGTCGTCGGCGGCCACCTGTCCCCGGTCGAGCACCACCACCCGCTCGAAGTCCTCCAGCAGGTGCAGGTCGTGCGTGACCAGCAGCACCTGCTGCGGCAATTCCCGCAGCAACTCCATGAAGTGCCGCTTGTTGCGCAGGTCGAGCAGCGTCGTCGGCTCGTCGCAGACCAGCACGTCCGGTTCCAGCACCAGCATCGAGCACAGCGCCAGCAGCTGCTTCTGCCCGCCGGAGAGCTGGTGCGCCGGGTGCTGCTCGTACCCGCCGAGGCCGTGCTGCGCGAGCACTTCGGCCGCGCGCCGCTCCCGCTCCGCTTTCGGAATTCCGCGGCGCCGCAACGAGAACGCGACGTCCTCACCGGCGGTCGGCATCACGATCTGGCTGTCCGGGTCGGTGAACACGAAACCGACGCGCTTGCGCACCGCCCGCCCGTTCTTCGCCGGGTCCAGCCCGTCCACCAGCACGCGGCCCCGAGTGGGCGTGACCAGCCCGTTCACCATCCGCGCCAGGGTGGACTTGCCGGAGCCGTTCGCACCGACGAACGCCACCCGCGGTTCGCACAGCCGCAGGTCGACGCCGGTGAGCACGGAGTGCTCGCCGTAGGAGTGCGCGACGTCCTCGAACTCGATCAATCCACTCGCTCCCACGCGGTCGCCACGCCCAGCCCGCCGCCGGAGGACAGGGCCGCCACTCCGGTGCGCGGCCCGTTCTCGCGCACCATGCGGCTGAACAATCGCACCACCAGGACCGCGCCGGACGCTCCCCAGGGGTGCCCGAGCGCGACGGCCCCGCCGTCCGGGCTGATCGTGCGCTCGTCCAGCCCGGCCGCGTCCGCGCACGCCAGCACCTGCCCGGCGAAGGCTTCGGTGAACTCCACCAGCTCCGGCCGGTCCTGCAGCACGGCCTGCAAGGCGGGTACCGCGCCGAGCCCGAGCCGGTTCGGGTCCAC
>NZ_JAFRFW010001033.1:0-3416 GCF_017434145.1 Saccharopolyspora sp.
CAGCGCACCGGCCGTCCGGTGAACTCGCGGGTGGTGCGGGTGCAGCGGGGGGACGGCAGCAGCGTGTGGCTGGCCACCACGGCCCGGGCGCTGAACCCGGACGACAGGCCGCCGCACCGGGTGCTGGTGTCGTTCACCGACATCACCGAGAGCCGCGCGGCCCGCGAACGGCTCGAGCACGAGGCCACGCACGACCCGCTGACCGGGCTGGCGAACCGCACGATGGTGCTGCAGCACCTGGAGGCCACCGTCCGCGCCGATCCGCGCACCCGCCCGATGACGGTGCTGTTCGTGGACCTGGACAACTTCAAGCTCGTCAACGATTCGCTGGGCCACGGCGTCGGCGACGAGGTGCTGCGCAACATCGGGCAGCGGCTGGTGCGGGCCACCTCCGAGGGCGACCTGGTCGGCAGGCTCGGCGGGGACGAGTTCGTGGTCGCCACGCACGAAGAGCTCGACGACGAACAGCGGTGCGTGCGGGCGGAGCACCTGCTGCGCACGCTCACCGAGCCGACGCACGTGGAGGGCATCCGGCTGCACGTGGACGCCAGCGTCGGCATCGTCGTTTCCGCGCCCGGGGACGACCGCAGCGCCCAGGACCTGCTGCGCGACGCCGACGTGGCGATGTACCGGGCCAAGTCCGAGGGCCGCGGCCGCTACGCGTTCTTCGACGTGGAACTCCGCGAGCGGGTGCAGCGGCACATGCTGCTGGAACAGGATCTGCGCAATGCCGCCGCGCTCGAGCAGCTGTGGGTGGCGCACCAGCCGGTGGTGGATCTGCGCACCGGCGAGATGGTCGCGGTGGAGGGGCTGCTGCGCTGGGACCACCCGGAGCACGGCACGATCTCGCCCGGCGAGTTCATCCCGCTGGCCGAGGAGAGCGACCTGATCAACAACATCGGGGAGTTCATGCTGCGCACGGTCACCCGCGAGGTCGCCGCGCTGCGCAAGCGGCACGGCGGTCCGCTGCAGCTGAACGCGAACCTCTCACCGCGCCAGCTCGGCGACCCGCGGTTGCAGTCGAAGGTGCGGGCCGCGCTGGCGGAGTCCGGGCTGCCCCCGGGCGCGCTGTGCCTGGAGGTCACCGAGAACGCGCTCATGCAGGACGCGACCTCGGCGGTGCGGATGCTGCGGGCGCTGCGCGGGCTGGGCGTGTTCCTGGCGATCGACGACTTCGGTACCGGGTATTCCTCGCTGGCGCAGTTGCGGCGGCTGCCGCTGGACACGCTCAAGATCGACCGGTCGTTCATCACCGACCTCGGCGAGTCCGACGACGTGGAGGCGATCGTGACCAGCATCGTGGCGATGGCGCACGCGGTCGGGCTCTCGGTGGTCGCCGAGGGCGTGGAAACCCCGCGGCAGCTGGAGATCCTGCGCGACATCGGGTGCGACCAGGGGCAGGGCTACTACTTCGGCAAGCCGGTGCCGGTGGACCGGCTGCCCGCGCGGGACCGTTCGGCCTCGCGCTGAACTCAGCGCGACTCGGTGCTGTGCAACGCCGTTTCGGCCCGCGCCACAGCGGCACGCATTTCCCGCACGAGGTGCGGAATCCGCTGCGCGTCGAACCGAGCCGAGGGCACTGAGACCGAGAACGCGGCCACCGCCTCGCCCGACGCATCGCGCAGCACCGCGCCCACTGCCGACACCCCGGTCTCGGTCCTGTCCCGGTTGATCGAGTAACCCTGCTTGCGTACCAGGCGAAGTTCCCGCAGCAGCGCTTTCCAGTCCTTCTCGGACAACCGGTCGGCATCCCCTTCCCTGCGGTAGAGCTGTTCGAGCTGGTCCTGCGCCAGTTCCGCGAGCAGCGCCTTGCCACCGGAGGAAAGGTGTGCGGACAGGACTCCGCCCTGCCGATCGCCGACGTGCAGCAGCCGCGTCGATTCGACCGAAGCGAGGAACCTCGTCTGAGTGCCGACCCGCACGAGCAGGTTGACCGTTTCCTGCACCCGCTCGCACAGCGCGTCCATGTGCGGGTGAACCGCGCGGCGCAGGAGCTGGTTCGGCCGCCCGGAGACCCGGCCGGCCGCCAGCGCCGGGCCGGGAACGTAGGTCCGGTTGTCGTCCTGGATCGCGAAATCGCGGTACACCAGCATGGAAAGCAGCCGGTGCGCCGTGGAACGGGCGATGCCGAGCTCTTCGGCCGCGTCGCTGACCCGGAGTCCACCTTGGTCGCGCAGCAGTTGCAGCAGCAGCAACGCGTTGTCGACGGAGCTGAGCGCGTACGGCGGCTTGTTCTTCATCCGAGAATCGTATTCTGCTGACCGGGATCTCGACACTGAGCGCCGGGCGCACGTCCGGGAACCGGCGTCAACCGAACCGGGGCAACAGCCGCCCGGCGTTGACTCGGTCCACTTCGGCGTGGTCGATTCCGTCCCAGGCGTCCAGCTTGCCGGTGAACCAGGTCGCCATTTCTGCCGTGGCGTAGGGGAAATCGCTGCCGAACAGCACGTGCCCGGGCTCGGCGAACCGGGTCAGCGCCGGAAGCGAGTACTCGGAGGCCGACAGCGCGGTGTCGAAGTAGAAGCCGCGCAGGTCCGCCAACAGCTGCCCGGCATCACGGCTCGGATCGTCGAGGGCGAGCGAACCGGCGATGCGTTCGGCCGCGTACGGCAGGAACCCGCCCGCGTGCGGCAAGATGATCTTGATGTTCGGGAACCGGCGCGGTACGCCGCGGGCAGCCAGGTTCGCCGCCGCCCGGGTGGTGTCGAGCAGGAAATCCGCCGCATAGGGCGGAACCCCGGAAACGGGCTCGGCGGGCAGCGCGGACGGGTGCACGAACACCACAGCCGCACGAGCGTCCAATTCGGCCATCAACGGGTCGAACTCCGGATCGCCGAGGTAAGTCCCGTTGCTGTTGGCAAGCAACACCACTCCGTCCGCGTGCAGCTCGTCCAGCGCGTAGGCGGCCTCGTGCACCGCACCGTTCACGTCCGGCAACGTCAACGTGGCCCAGAATCCGAAGCGTCCGGGATGTTCCGCAGCCAGCCCGGCGCAGAACTCGTTGAGCTCGCGCGCGAACTCGCGGGCGCCGTCGTTCAGCCAAGGCTCCACGCCGGGAGTGGTGATCGACAGGATGGCCGTCTCGATCCCGTTGCGCTGCATCAGCTCCAGCGAGGCATCCGCACTCCATTCCGGAATCCCGCGGCCGCCCGCGGAAACGCCGGCGCGCGAGAGCCGCTGCCGGTAGCGGGGCGGCACGACGTGGTGGTGGACATCGATGCGCCCGGTCATGTCTCCTCCGAATTACTTAGCTTGCTAACTACCTTTCCGGTAAGGTAGCAGCCATGTCGCAAGCGCCGCAAAATCCCGAGCACGACGGGACATCCGAGCTCTCGCGGGCCACCGACGCGCTGTTCCTGGCCATGCGCCGCGCGCGGGCCGCCAACGCCGGCGCGGGCGGCCTCTCGCTCGCCCAG
>NZ_JAFRFW010001034.1:0-2020 GCF_017434145.1 Saccharopolyspora sp.
CCACCGCCGCGGGCACCGGGTGACCGCCCGGGCCGAGCACGGTGTCCAGCCCTTCCGGCAGGCTCCGCGCCCACTCCAGCGCACCGACGGTCGCCAGCGCGTCCAGCAGCTCCCGGTCGCCGAACTCGCCGGGCAGCGACAGGTTGTCGCGCAGGCTGCACCCGAACACGTGGTGTTCCTGGGTGAGCAGCACGACCTCGCGCCGCACCCGCTCGGTGGGCAGCGTGGTGATCTCCACGTCGCCGAAGGCGACCGATCCGGAACCGGGCGCGTGCACACCGGCGACCAGCAGCCCCAGCGTGGACTTGCCCGCACCGGACGGGCCGACGATCACCATCCGCTGCCCGGCAGGCACCTGCAGGTCGATGCCGTGCAGCACCTGCCGGTCCGCGCGGTAGGCGAACCGCACGTCGCGAATCACCAGGTCGTGGCCGGAACCGCCGCCCGCCGCGCGGTCCGGACCGCGCGGCGCGGGCACTTCCCGCACGCCGAGGATCCGGCGCAGCGCCGCGTGCCCGACCTGCAATTCCTCCAGCCAGCTGAACAGCTCGTCCATCGGCGAGGACAGCGCGGCCGCGTACAGCACGACGGTGGTCGCGGTGCCGAGGTCGACGATCCCGGCCGCGTGCCCCCATCCGGCGATCAGCAGGATCGCCGCGATCGGCACGACGTAGGACAGCTCCAGCGTCGGCAAGAAGACCGACAGCAGCCCGCGGTACCGCCGCTCCAGATCGATCGCCCGCCCGATGGCGCGGTCGTTGTGCGCGCGGCGCCGCCCGGCCAGCTGCAGCGAGTTGATCGTGCGCGAGCCCTGCACGGTTTCGTGGATGCTGGACTGCACCCCGGCCCATGCGTCCAGCATCCGCGGCAGCAACCTGCCCGCGCGCGGGAAGTACCAGCGGCAGCAGACCACCAGCAGCGGCACCGCGACCAGCATCCCGCAGGCCAGCAGCGGCGAGGTCGCGATCATCGCGGCGGCGGTGAGCAGGATCGTGAGCACGGCGGCGGTCAGTTCCGGCGCCGCGTGCCGCACGGTGAAGTCCAGCCGGTCCACGTCCGATGTGGAACGGCTGAGCAACTCCCCGGTACCCGCCGCTTCCACGGTGCCCAGCGGCAGCCGCAGCGCGCGGCCGATCACGTCCTCCCGCGTCTCGGCCAGCACGGCTTCGCCGAACACCGCCGCGCGGTAGCGGGCGGCGCGGGCCAGCAGCGCGTGCGCGACGAGGACGCCGAGGAACACCAGCGCCAGCACGTCCACCCGCCACGGCTCGGTGCCGCGGGTGACCGAGTCCACCAGGTGCCCGAGCAGTTGCGGCCCGATCAGCCCGACCAGCGTGGTCAGGCCGAACAGCAACATCATCGCGGTGAACTCGCTGCGGTGCGCCGCGGCCGTCGCCCGCATCCACCGGCGGACCGCGGCCGTGCTCGCCAGCGGCAGCTTCACGCGGAACTCCCCTCGACGGCGCGGATCCGGTCGGCCACCGTCCGCCACAGCGGGCTTTGGCTGAGCACCACCGTGGTCCGGCCGCTGCGCAGTTCCCGCACCCGCCGCACGATGCGTGCTTCGGTGTGCGCGTCCACCGCGGAGGTCGGTTCGTCCAGCACCAGCGCGTCCGCGTCCGCGCACAGCGCTCTGGCCAGCAGCAACCGTTGGCGCTGGCCGCCCGAGAGGGTGCGCGCCCGCTCGCTGAGCACGCCGTCCTCGAGCGCGTCGAGCACGTCCTCGGCGTCCGCGGCGTGCAGCGCGCTCGGCACGTCGATCCCCCCGAGGTCCAGTTCGTCCCGCACCGGCCCGGAGAACAGCAGGTCCTGGTTGTGCACCAGCACGATCCGGCGGCGCAGCTCCGCGGTGCCGACCTCGTCGAGGGGCACGTCACCGGCCAGCACCCGGCCTTGCGCGGTGTGCCAGGTGAGGCGTTCGGCCAGCTCCTCGCCCTTGCCGAGCGCGTCGATGACGGTCAGCTCGCCCGCTTCGGCGCGCACGCCGGTCGTCTCGTCCAGCAGCGTCAGCGGGCCGTCC
>NZ_JAFRFW010001035.1:0-6710 GCF_017434145.1 Saccharopolyspora sp.
ACACCCGATCCGGACACCGGATTCCGCCCTCGGCGCCGCTGTACCGGCTCGCAGTCGGATACGGAACTCGGCGCGGACTGCGCGCGCAGAAGAAGCAACAGGCCGATCCGCACCGATGATCACGACACGCCACCGGCACGGCAACGACCCGGCGCACCGAATACCCCGCACCGACCGATCACGCCACAATCGGGACATGCTGCAGGCCTGCCTCAACGGCGCCCGATCCCCGCGCGAGCACCACCACCTGCCGGTGCGCCCCGAACAACTCGCCACCGCCGCGGCGGCCTCCATCGGCGCCGGAGCCACCGACCTGCACCTGCATCCCAAACACCCGGACGGCACCGACACCGTCGAACCGCACATCGTGGCTGCAGCCCTGCGCGCCGTCCGTGCCGCCGTGCCCGGCACCCCGCTGGGCGTGCCCACCGGTGCCTGGACCGCGCCGGACCCGCAGGACCGCATCACCGCCATCAACGGCTGGACCTTGCTGCCCGACCACGCCTCGGTCAACTGGCACGAAACCGGAGCCGACGACATCGCCCGCGCCCTGCTCGACCGCGGAATCGCCGTCGAAGCGGGCATCTTCTCCGGCACCGACGCACACGAGAACTTCAACCGCTCACCACTGCGCGATCGCGTGCTGCGCGTGCTGGCCATCGTCACCGACCCCACCCACCGCGGCGCCCGCACCACCGCCACCGCATTGCTCGAACGCATCGGAGACCCGCCGGCACCGGTCCTGCTGCACGGCTCGGCGGCGGGAACCTGGCCCGTGCTCAACCTCGCCCTGGAGCGCGGCCTCGACACCCGCATCGGACTCGAGGACACGCTCCAACTGCCCGACGGCGAGATCACCTCCGACAACGCAGGCCTCGTCACCGCCGCCATCGCACTGCGCGAGGCGAGCCGCGGCTGAGCCAGGGGAGCGGGACGGCGTTCAGGCCGGTCACCTGCTGCCTGATTCACCCGGCCGACGGTTCGCGGCCAGGGGACAAGGCCCCGAACACGCGTGCGTGGAGGAGTTCGTACTGCTCGTTCATGCGCTTCAACGGACCACGGAAAATCACCGCGCCGGGACCGACGACCTCACGAGGGGCGAACTGCTCGCGAGTCAGGTCGAGCTCGACACCGCCGGGCAGCAAGTTCCACCAGTGGTAGTCGACCCATTCGCCATCGACGCGCACCTCACCACGCATGAGATCGCCGCCGAACAAGTCGTGCAGCACCAGTGCGGTCACGCCGCATTGGCCGCGCGCCGGGTTGTCAGGGGACCACTGCGGGAGATCTTCGGGAGCGCAGGTGTCCGCGCCCCATGCCGCTCGGGTCGCCCGTTCCACTTCGGTCAAGGTCCATGTCATGAGCGATGTGTACTCCAACGCTCCGACAGCGAGCGGTAACGGGCGGGCGGGGAAGCGGCGTGGCAGTCCGCGATAACTCTTACTTAACATAATGTAGATTATCGGCGTTTTGGCGGCCTGCGAGAACGCGGCGAGAGGGGCTGTGAACGGCCGTTCAGCACGGGCTGAATGTCGCGTGTGCGGCGGGCCGGTGCACCGAGCGGCGCACGAGCACGAGCGCTCGGGCGGATGGGCTCGGTCGGCGCAGCGGCCGCACACTACGCGGCGGCCGGTGAGCATGTCCGCGGCAGGCCCGCTCCATGCGGCCTGCGACGCTTCCGGCGTTCGAGCGGTCGGCGCTCTCCTTGCGGCGAGGCCGCCACCTCTCCCTAATAACGTCACCGTGACGGTATTACGAAGACGGAGACTCGCAGCTCAACGAGGCGATGGACACCCACAGCTCGAAGTCGATCTTGCCGGCCGGACGATGCCGGCTTCGAGCACGAGCTGCGCACCGGGCCGCAACTGCCGCGGGACGAGCGCCGACGAGCCGATCCGGGCGAACCGATGCCGCCGACGCGCCATCCCCTGGCACTGAGGCGCCGGCAACCGGAACCGTTTCCCCATTTGATGGATAATGAACGTTATCCATCAAACTGAGCTCTTCCGCGCGGCCGCGGCGATCAGCGGCACTGCCCGGAACGTCGCTACGACGGACCGAGGCCGAGGCCGCTCAACCGCGCACCTATACCTCGCACTGCCAGGCGCCCGGCGTGGCTTCGACCACTACCCCGCTACCAGCGTCGACGCCCCGGCTCGACGATGACAAATTTGCCGAATGAGTCAGGACGACCCGGTCGCCGAGTTCTCCGCGCACCGCGCACGCCTGTTCGGCCTGGCGTACCGGTTGCTCGGTTCGGCGGCCGATGCCGAGGACATCGTGCAGGAGGCGTTCCTGCGCTGGTCAGGCGCCGATCGCGCGGTGATCGCGGCACCTGGCGCGTGGTTGGCCAAGGCGGTGACGAACCTGTGCCTGAACCAGCTGAGCTCGGCGCGGGTCCGGCGCGAGCAGTACGTGGGCCCGTGGTTGCCGGAGCCGGTGAGCGTCGCCGATGGTTCGCTCGGCCCGATGGAGTCGGTGCAGCAGCGCGAGTCCGTGTCGATGGCGTTCTTGGCGCTGCTCGAACAGCTCACGCCGATGGAGCGGGCGGTGTTCGTGCTGCGCGAAGCGTTCGGTTACGACCACCGCTCGATCGCGGAGACGTTGGAGTGTTCGCAGGCCAATTCGCGGCAGGTGCATCGCAGAGCCGCGCTGCGGCTGCAGGACTCACGTGCGCGTTTCGAGCCGGACCGCGCCGCGCAGCAGCGGTTGGTCGAACGGTTCTTGGCGGCGGCGCGGGACGGTGACCTCGCGAGGTTGGAGCGGTTGCTCGCCGCGGACGTGGTGTCCTGGTCCGATGGTGGCGGCAAGGCCAGTGCCGCGCGGCATCCGGTCGCCGGTGGCGCGCGGGTCGCGAGGCTGATTGCCGGGCTGTTGCGGAAAGCGCCCGACGAGGGCGCGGTCCGGGTGCGCGAGGTCAACGGCGGGCCCGCGTTGGTGGTGTGCTCCGGCGCCGATCTGCTGCTGGTGATGCTGCCGCAGGTGACCGGTGGGCGGATCAGCGCGCTGCGGAGCATCACCAATCCCGACAAGCTCCGGTTCCTCGACCGCCAGCTCGCGGCCGCGGTGTCACACCACGGCGGCCTGTCCGGTCTGAGCGGGTGAGGACCCCATCGACCGGGAAGGAGCACCATGAGCGCGAAGGTGGTCATCATCGGAGCCGGCTACGCGGGGGTGAGCGCGGCCAAGCGGCTGGCTCGCAGCAGTGCGCAGGTCACGATCGTCAATCCCCGCGCGGAGTTCGTCGAGCGGATCCGCCTGCACCAGCTGCTGGCGGGTAACCGGGCCGCGACGCTGCCGTTGGCGCGGTTGCTGCCCGGTTCGACGACGTTCGTGCGGGATTCGGCGGAGTCGATCGACGCCGAGCAGCGCACGGTGACGCTCGGCAGCGGGCGGGTGCTCGATTTCGACTACCTCGTCCACGCGGTCGGCAGCCGCAGTCCGCTCGAGGTCATTCCCGGGGCGGCGGAGCACGCGGTGGGCGTGGGCGAGCTGGAGGACGTGGTCGACGCGCGGCGGCGGTTGCAGGCGTTGTCCGGCGGTTCGTCGATCAGCGTCGTCGGTGGCGGGTTGACCGGTGTCGAGGTGGCGGCCGAGCTCGCCGAGTCCGGTGCGCACGCGGTGCGGCTGATCACTGACGAACCGCTCGCGGCGAGCGTCAGCGGCAAGGGGCGCGATTACCTCCGCGCGCACCTCGGGCGGCTCGGCGTCGAGGTCGTGGAGAACACGGCGGTGAACGCGGTTCGCGCGTCGGAGGTGGAGCTGGCGGGAGGTCGCGTCCTCGGCAGCGATCTGACGGTGGTCGCGGCGATGTTCGTTGCTCCCCCGCTTGCTCGGGACAGCGGCCTGGACACCGATCACGACGGCGCGCTACGGGTGGACCGGTCGTTGGTCAGCACCGGCAGCCGCGCTGTGGTGGGTGCCGGTGACGCATCCCGGATCACTGCTGCGCCGCTGCGGATGAGCTGCCAGGCGGCGATTCCGCTCGGCGTACATGCCGCGGAAACGGTGCTGCATTCGATCCACGGGACGGTGCCGAGGCCGGTGCGCCCCAAGTTCACCGGGCAGTGCATCAGCTTGGGGCGGCACGCGGCGTTGTGGCAGCAGGCGAGCCTGTCGGACGTTCCGGTGCCGACGATCGTGACGGGGAAGGCGGCTGCGGTCGTCAAGGAGAGGATTTGCGCGTCCACGGTGCGGCTCGGGTTGAATCCGCGGATCAAGCCCACCTACAGCTGGTCGTGGTGAGGATCGGGGTTTCCGGTCGTTACGGCCGGCCGCGACGTGCGGGGCTGTGATCGAGGGTTCCGGTCATCGCCGAGTCCGAGTTTGGGGCTGGGTTACCGAGTTTGGGGCTGGGTTACGAAGCCTGCGGTCGCGGCCAGTTCACGATCGGGGTGCGGTCGCGGTGGCTGCTTCGGAGCGCTTCGACGAACCGGTCCCGGCTGACCGGTCCGTCGAAGCCGGAGCGGATGTCGGTGACCTGGACCTGGTGGCGGTCGGCGTCGGTCGCGCCGAGCACGGCCATGACGCTGTCGCGGCGTTGCCTGCTGGCGCGGATGCGCGCTCCTAGTGATCCTTCGGGTTCCAGGCGGGGGCGGAGTCCGGCCGCGGTGAGGGCGTCGACCAGTTCTCGGGCGGCGCTGTCCTGGGCGGGTCCTACCGGCATGACGCATGCCTGCACCGGAGCCAGCCACAGCGGCAGCCGGCCCTGGTGGCGTTCCAGCAGTGCGGCGACCACGCGTTCCATGGAGCCGACGGTGCCGCGGTGGATCATCAGGACTGGTTGTCGCGATCCGTCTGCGGCGTCGTAGGTGAGGTCGAAGCGGCCGGGCTGGTTGAAGTCGAGCTGCACGGTGGCGATGGTGTCGTCGTGTCCGTTGCGGACTTGCAGGTCGAGTTTCGGGCCGTAGAAGGCCGCTTCGCCTTCGACCTCGATCAGGTCGAGGCCGTGGCTGGGGAGGTCGACCGCGTGGGCGGCTTCGCGCAGCGATTGCTCGGCGTGCTGCCATTGCTCGGTTTCGCCGAGGAACGCCGGGCTCGCGTCTCGCCGGGACAGGCGCACGTAGTCGACTCGCAGTCCCAGGATTTCTTGGGCGCGCAGCGCGGATCGCAGCGCGCGGGCTGCTTCGGCCGCGACTTGGTCGGGGCGGCAGAAGACGTGGGTGTCGTCGAGGTTGATCTGTCGTACTCGGCCGAGTCCGGACAGCACGCCGGTTCGTTCGGCGCGGAACATCGGGGCGAGTTCGTTGTACCGGATCGGTAGCTGCCGGTAGGAGTGCCGGGAGGCGGCGTAGATGAGCGCATGGTGGGGGCAGTTCGCCGGTCGCAGCACGAGTTCGTCGCCGCCGACGCGCATCGGCGGGAACATGTCGTCGGCGAACTTTCCCCAGTGTCCGGACCTCTCGAACAAGGAGCGTTTGGCCAGGACCGGTGAGTGGACGCCTTGGCATCCGTCCGCTTGTGCGATGTCGCGGGCGAGGCGTTCGAGTTCGTCCCGGATGGCCGAGCCGTTCGGCAGCCACAGCGGCAGTCCGGCGCCGACTTCCGGGTCGGTGGTGAAGATGTCCAGGTGCCGGTTGAGGTCGCGGTGATCCGGTGCGGCGTCTTGCTGGTTCACGGAGGTCTCCTGGTTCGGAGTACCCGGAGTCGTGAACCGGGATATGACGGAGCCCCGGAGCACAGCTCCGGGGCTCGTTGTCGTTGTCGATGCGACTCGTCAGCGCCGGAGTGGATCCGGCGTGGTCGTGTGCTGGGCAAGTCGCATGTGGGCAGTGTAGAGCATGTTGTGCGCGGGCTGGTGGCGCTCGGCAGTGCGTGGAGGGTCGGTGATCAGTGATTCCGGCCTGTTACCGGCCAAGGGCCGTTCTTGCTCAGGCGCCCACGCGCCCGTCCACGCCCTCGCGCAGAAGATCCGCGTGGCCGTTGTGGCGGCCGTACTCCAGGAGCACGTGCACCAGCACCATCCGCAGCGAGACGTTCTCGCCCCATCTCGGCTGATATCCGGCATCGTCCAGGGACGCCGCCTCGCGCTCGATGCGGCGTGAGTTCTCGACCTCGGCTTCCCAGGCCGAGAACGCCTCGTGCCTGGTCGACTCACTGGCGTCGTAGGCCGCCTGGAAGTCGATCTCGGTGCTCCAAACCATCGGCGCGTTGTTGTCGTCGAACACTCGGCGGAACCACGCGCGCTCGACCTCCGCCATGTGGCGCACCAAGCTGAGCAGCGAAAGCGTCGATGGTGGCATCGACTGCTGCCGCAGTTCCTCATCGGTGAGCCCGTCGCACTTCATCCCGAGGGTGGCACGGTGGTAGTCGAGGAACGCCCGCAGCGTGTCGCGTTCACTGCCTGTCTTGGGCGGCCCGATGCGGTTGTCGCTGGTCACTTGCCCGTACTCCTCGTCTGTGCCTGGTGAACGGCCAGTATCAGCTTCGGTGGCGAAGATATCCAGGTGCCGGTTGTGGTCACGGTGATCCGGTCCAGAGCATGGCGTGCGCGGGCTGGTGCGATTCGGCCGAGCAGTGCGGGCGAGCTCGGTGATCAGCAGCTTCTGCTTGTTACCGGGCCGGTAGCAAGCAGAACTCGTTGCCAGACGGGTCGGTGTGGATGCGCCACGGTAGTTCTCCCCGAGCGGGGCGGAATTCGCGGCCGCCGCGTTCGGCGATTTCTGCCGCGAGTTCGTCGGGGTCGTCTGCGGTTTCGAGTCGGATGTCGA
>NZ_JAFRFW010001036.1:0-2542 GCF_017434145.1 Saccharopolyspora sp.
AGCGGTTCCACCCGCACTCGGCGGTCGAGCTGGACTACGGCGGGCTCACGCAGATGATGAGCGAGGCCGACCTGGACGCCGACACCTCCGCCGAGGACGTGCACGCCATCGTCGACGCGATGGAGGCCGGTGACGCGGGCGAAGTCGGCGAGCGCTACGAGGCGCTGCGGGACTTCTGGGCGGAGTTCGCCGCCCGCGCACGCTTCAACTGATCGCCTGACGGCGGACCAGCCGTCCTTGTGCGCGCTCGTCCCGTCGACCGCCGCTGCCTGAACTCGCCGGTGATCAGTCCAGCGCGCCGGGGACGAGCCGCACGGTGCCGACCGGTTCGCCCCCTCCGAGCAGCGGTTCCTCCGCGAGTCCGGCGAGCGCGCCCCGCTCGACGCCGAGCGCGCGCAGCGCCCCGACCGCGACCGGCAGCCGCGCCCGCGCGGCACCGTCCGAGATCTTCGCGGCCACCGCGCGCCCGTCCGGCAACGCCAGCGCCAGCACGCCCTCGGCGCCCGCCTTGGACAGCAGGCCCGGCACGGCCCGCATCAGCTCCGTGTCCTCCCGACCGGTTCCACCGACCAGCCACGGATGCGCCCGCATCGCATCGGCGACCCGGCGGCCGTCGCCGGTGACCAGGGAGCGGAACAGCCGCGCGAGACCGGTCAACGTGATCGCGAACAGCGGTGCGCCGCAGCCGTCCACAGTGGTCCGGTCGATCTCGTCGCCGGACAGCTCCGCGATGGTGTCCCGCACGCCGCGTTGCAGCGGGTGTGCCGGATCCAGGTAGTCCGCGGTGGACCACCCGCGCTGCACGCACGTCGCCAGCATCGCCGCGTGCTTGCCGGAGCAGTTCATCGCCAGCCGTCGCTCGCCGGTGCCGTCCGAGATGCGCTCGGCGCGAGTGGGTTCGTGCAGCGGCAGGTCGGCCGGGCAGCGCAACGCGTCCTCCGCGAGCCCGTTCGCGCGCAGGATTCCCGCGGCGCGCGAGATGTGCTCCGGTTCGCCGTTGTGCGAAGCGGCCGCCAGCGCCAGGTCGGCGTCGTCGGGCAGCTCGAGCCCGGCGCGCAGCATCGCCAGCGCTTGGGCGGGCTTCGCCGTGGAACGCGGGTACATCGGCGCGGACACCGAACCCGCGGATCACCGGACCGAGCCGTCGGCGTCGAGCAGCACCGCGGAACCGAAGTGCACCCCTTCGCGCAGCCCGCCGCGAACGAGTTCGACCAGCGGCACGGCTGCGGTCAACGCCGGTCCCGCTCCGCGGCCAGCAGGTCGTCCACGGATGCGGCGCCTTCGCGGTAGCGGCGGGCGATCTCGGCGTTGAGCCGGTCCACCACCGCCTGCACCTCGCGGCGGCGCTGCGAAACCGAATCCTCTTCGGAGGTGTAGGCGTGCAGCGCGGTGTCCAGTTTGGCGTCCGACAGCGACATCACGTCGGACAGATCCACATCGGACACCAGCGCCTCGACGTGCCTGCGGTGCGCCTCGGCCCGCGACGGCTCGGTGGTCTGGTAGCGGCCGGAACCGGTGGCCGGGCCGACCGCGTTGTCCGAGAGGATGTTCGCGAGCTGCTCCACGACCGAGGCCGAGCCGCCTTCGCGGCGCCTGCGCTGCTCGGCGCGCACGATGTCGATCCGCGCGTGCAGCATCCTGCGCAGGTAGGACAGGTCCGTCTCCTCCTGCGCGGCCTCGTCGCGCAACTCGCGGACCTCGCCGAGATCGTGCTGCTCGATCCCGTCGGTGTAGGCCGGGGACAGCACCCGGTCGATCCGGCGGCGCCCACCGGGGCGGACTTCGATCACGTGCCCATCCTCCGTCGGTCGTGCCCACCGGCGCCGGGTGCCGGAGGGACACCGCGGCTGTCGGCGAGGCGGCTGCGTCCAGTGTGCCTGGCGCGCGAGTGCGGCCGCATCAAGTCCCGGCTCCCGAAATCCCGGATCCCGGAGTCCCGACCCCGAGGATCGGAGCGGCTTGCGCGGGCGGCAGCGGCGGTCGTTGTGCGATCTTGGCGACTCCGGCGGCGCGGGCCGCCAGTTGCGCGTCGTCCTTGGCCCGCACCCCGGGGGCGTACCCGGCGTGGTCGGCCATGCCGGTGCGCACATGAGCGCCGGCCGCCAGCGCGGTCAGCAGCACCGGGACGCCCGCTTCGCCCAAGCCGGTCGCGGTGCACGAGGTTCCTTCGGGCAGCTGGCCCAGCGCGGCGGCGAAACCCGGGACGTCGCCGGTGAGCCCCGCGCCGAACACCAGCACCACGTGCATCGGTGCGGGAACTTCCCGCAGCGCGGCCAAGTCCGCGGGCGAACGCGCCTCGTGGTGCACGGCGATGCCGCGTTCCCGGGCGCCTTCGCGCAGATCCGCGGCGAATTCGGCGGGAGCGCTCAGCGGGCAGGAGATGATGTGCGACCCGGCGTCGAGCAGCCCGGTCAGCGTCTCCCCGCGGGCGTGCGCGGTGATGCGTACGAGCAGGGAGGTGCGTTCGCGCACGGCGGCCACGGTTTCCGCGAGACCGGCGTCCGGCACCAGGTCCACCGCGGCCGCGCCGTTCTGCACCGCC
>NZ_JAFRFW010001037.1:0-2622 GCF_017434145.1 Saccharopolyspora sp.
CCAGCACCACCCGCCCGGCGCGGCCGACCGCGCGGATCGCCTCGGAGGCCGCCGCGGGCACGCCGGAGCACTCCAGCAGCACGTCCGGTTCGTAGCCCGCGTCGCCCAGCGGCGTCTCCGCGACGTTGATCGTCGAGGTCGCGGCCAGCTCGGCGGCCAGTTGCAGGCGGTGCGCGGCGACGTCGGTGACCACGACCTCGCTCGCGCCGAACGCGCGGGCGGTCTGCGCGGCGACCAGCCCGATCGGGCCGGAACCGGTGATCAGCACTCGCGAACCGGGTCCGACGTGGCCTTTCCGGCACGCCCACACGCCCACCGAGAGCGGTTCGATCAAGCCGGTCGCGTCGTCGGAGAGCGACTCCGGCGCACGGTGCGCGAACTGCTCGTGCACGGTGACGTACTCGCAGAACGCTCCATCGATGGGCGGTGTCGCGAAGAACTTCATGTCCGGGCACAGGTTGTACCGGCCCGCGCGGCACTGCGCGCACACGAAGCACGGCTGACCGGGCTCGATGGACACCCGATCACCCGGCGCGTGCAGCTGCGCGGCCGCGCCGGTGGCGACCACGACTCCGCCTGCCTCGTGCCCCAGGACGAGCGGATCGCGCACCACGAACGTCCCGATGCGGCCTTGCTCGTAGTAGTGCGTGTCCGAGCCGCAGGTGCCCACTGCCTCCACCCGCACCAGCACCTCGTGCGGCCCGGGCGCCGGAACGGGCCGTTCCTGCACCTCGACGTCTTGGATGTCGCGCAGCACGGAAGCGCGCATGGTGTCCGGGATCTGCGGCATCGGGCCTCCTCGTCGTCTCGCCCCACCGTCGCAGCAAGGATGCCGCGCCCGCGGCAGGGGCGGGAACCCGCCACGGGTGCACCTGATCATCGCGAGTGGGACGCTGGCGGACATGGCGAACCGGCTTGCTGACGCGACCAGCCCGTACCTGTTGCAGCACGCGGACAACCCGGTGCACTGGTGGCAGTGGACGCCGGAGGCGTTCGAGGAGGCGCGGCGCCGGGACGTGCCGGTGCTGCTGTCGATCGGCTACGCCGCCTGCCACTGGTGCCACGTGATGGCGCACGAATCGTTCGAGGACGCCGACATCGCCGCGGTGATGAACGAGAACTTCGTGAACATCAAGGTGGACCGGGAGGAACGCCCGGACGTCGACTCCGTCTACATGGAGGCCACCCAGGCCATGACCGGCCAGGGCGGCTGGCCGATGACCTGCTTCCTGACTCCGGACGGCGAACCGTTCCACTGCGGCACCTACTACCCGGCCCGCCCGCTGCAGGGGATGCCGTCGTTCCCGCAGCTGCTCGACGCCGTGGCCAAAGCCTGGTCGGAGCGCGGCGCCGAGGTCCGCGCGGCCGCGACCAGGGTGGTGGAGCAGCTCGCCGAGCAGCGCCCGCCGCTGCCGGAGTCCGCGGTGGACGAGCAGGTGCTGGCCTCCGCGGTGTCCCAGCTGCACGAGGAGTTCGACGCCGCGAACGCCGGCTTCGGCGGAGCCCCCAAGTTCCCGCCGTCGATGGTGCTGGAGTTCCTGCTGCGCCACCACGAGCGCACCGGCTCGCCGGACGCGCTGGCGATGACCGAGGGGACCTGCGAGGCGATGGCCCGCGGCGGCATCTACGACCAGCTCGCCGGGGGCTTCGCGCGCTACAGCGTCGACGCCGAGTGGGTCGTGCCGCACTTCGAGAAGATGCTCTACGACAACGCGCTGCTGCTGCGCGCGTACGCGCACCTGGCCAAGCTGGGCGCGTCGTCGGCGGCGCTCGCGGAGCGGGTCACGCGCGAGGCCGGCGAGTTCCTGCTGCGCGACCTGCGCACCGCGGAGGGCGCGTTCGCCGCTTCGCTGGATGCCGACACCGAAGGCGTGGAAGGGCTCACCTACGTCTGGACGCCCGAGGAGCTGCAGGAGGTGCTCGGCGAGCAGGACGCGCAGTGGGCCGCGGAGCTGCTGCACGTGACCTCGGCCGGGACCTTCGAGCACGGCGCCTCGACGTTGCAGCTGCGTCGCGACCCGGACGACCTGCCCCGGTGGCAGCGCATCCGCGAGGCGCTGCTGGACGCGCGGTCCAGGCGCCCGCAGCCGGGCATCGACGACAAGATCGTGACGTCCTGGAACGGGATGGCGCTGACCGGGCTGGTCGAAGCGGCCGCGGTGTTGCAGGAACCGCAGTGGATCGAGGCGGCGGAACGCGCCGCGGACCTGCTCACCGAGCTGCACCTGGTCGACGGCCGGTTGCGCCGCAGCTCCCGCGACGGCGTGGTGGGCGCCGCGGCAGGGGTGCTCGAAGACCACGGTTGCCTGGCCGAGGGACTGCTGGCGCTGCACCAGGCGACCGGGCGGCGGCGGTGGCTCGAAACCGCGTGCGCGCTGCTGGACACCGCGCTGGAGCAGTTCGCCGACGACGAGCACGCGGGGCTGTTCCACGACACCGCCGCGGACGCGGAAGCGCTGATGCGCCGCCCTTCGGACCCGACCGACAACGCCAGCCCGTCCGGGGCGTCCGCGACGACGTCCGCGCTGATCACCGCGGCGGCGTTGGCCGGGCCGGACCGCGCGGCCCGCTACCGGTCGGCCGCCGAGCAGGCGCTGACCAGGGCGGGCCTGATCGCCGAGC
>NZ_JAFRFW010000107.1:0-5895 GCF_017434145.1 Saccharopolyspora sp.
ATCTGCCCAGGAGTCGGAACCGTGGTCGGTGGCGTCGTCGGCGGTATCGCCGGAAGCATGGCCGCCACCGAAGGCGTGAGTGCCGCGAGGGGAGATTGACTGTGCTGAAAATTCTGTCGTTGAACCGAGGTGTCTCATGACCGATCGGCGTTTCTTGGCTGTCGGCGAGCTTCCTCCCAAGCCGGATCGGGACACCGGCGATCCTCGTCCACCCCGCGCGCCTGGTTTCCTATATAAGGAGAAGTCGGCCGAGGAAGAAAATCGTGGTCGGGTGACCGATCCGGACAAGGTTCCGGCGCCGCCGGACGGAGAAGGACCGTTGCTGGCGTGGTTCAAAGCCTCCCGTCGTCGGGCGTTGTTGGTCACTGCTTGGGGCTTACTGCTGTATCCGCTCGGTGTCACCGTCCTTCAGGGAATCAGCATTGAGTGGATGAGTTACTGGCAGCCGTGGGCTGTACTGCCTTTCCTGCTGCTTGCGGTCTACTTCGCGCAGCGGACAGTCGTGTGCGCGGCAGGCGCCGAGTGGTTGAAGGTCGGCAATGCCTGGGTGCGCCTCTACGAGTTGGTCGAGATAAAGGCGAAGCATCGCAGCAACGCGATCCATCTGGATTTCAAGGACAGCGCAGGTCGATCGGTCATGGTGCAGGCGCAGGATTTGCAGGGCAGCCGCGACCTGTGGGATCTCGTCTACAACGGCATCCTGCACTCGGTCATCGCAAATGGCGCGGCGACGAATGGTCTCGTGCACAAGGCGTTCAAGGTTCCGCACGCCGATCCTCGGTCCGGCAGCTAGCAGACGATCGCCCGTCGACATCGTCCTGATCGGAAGACTGCGTGGAGCGCCCGAATTTCCTTGCGGTGGAGGAACTCCCACCGAAACCGAATCGCGAGACGGGGACGCCGTGGCCGCCTCGGGCTCCGCTGCGACACGATGCCGAGCCGTTGTCCAAGGACCATCGGCACCGCGTGACTTCGCGCGCCATGAAGCCCTTGCCGCCTGATGGTGAGGGACCGGTGCTGGCGTGGTTCAAGTCCTCCGCGTACCACGCTGTGATCACCGCTGCGTGGATGATTCCGTTGATGGTCGTCGGTCTCACCGCTGAGCAGGGCGGCAGCGTCGAGTGGATGAAATTGTGGCCGGTGTGGGCATTTGTCTTGTTGTTCGTCGTGGCCATGTACTTCGGTGTGGTGCGGTCGGCGGAGTGCTCGGCAGGTGTCGAATGGCTGCGAGTCGGAAACAAGTGGGTGCGGCTCTACGAACTCGTCGAGGTTACGGCGCAGAAGCGGGACCTGGACTACCTCCTGGCGCTCAAAGACGGCGCGGGCCGCGAGCTGAAGGTGCGGGACAAAGACCTGCAGAATGACCAGGACGTGTGGGATTTGGTGTACAACGGCATCCTGCACTCGGTCATCGCGGGCGAGGCTGAATCCAACCGCGCCGCCCGCAGCGCCTTCGATCTCCCCCGACAGAAGCCGCATTGGATGGAGTAGCACGCGCTGCTCGTGCCCTTCACTCCGCGGGCCAAGTCCAGTTAATCGCTTCGCGGAGAGCTTGCAGCAGCAGATGAGCTTGGGCGTGGTCGAGGGATTCGACGTGGACGTGGCCCGTGGTCAGCAGCAGATCCGAACGCGGACCGCGGCGGCCGGTAACGGCCACTTGGTTGTGCGGGGACGCCGCGACCTTCCAGGTGCGCACCGAGCCGAGTCCGGGCCGTCGCGGCGGCTGGTCGGAATCTTTCCACAATGGACGAATGTTGTCGTGCTGATCTGCCATGGCGACCTCTATCACCGGTTGCGCTGCTCGCCCGCGAGCTCGCGAACGGATTCCCTTGTGTGCTCCCGTTCTCCCAAGTTGCCGGCGGTGCTGGTCGGCATCGACCGGCCCCGGCCGGGCGGCGAGGAGGGCACCGCCCGACCGGGTTTCGGGCGCGGCAGGGAGAGGACCGCGCCCGGCAGGTCCGGCCGCGACACCGGTGGTGTCGGGGAGGTGGCGGCGCGGCCGGACCTTCGACCCGAGCCCTGTTCGGGGCAGCGCACCGGGTCGTCTGCACGGGCACCCGGAGGTGCCCGAAGTTCACGCCGCCATCGGCGGGCTCACCGCCTCCGCGCACTCGCCGCACACCGCGCGCTCCAGCGCGGCGGCCGGTCGAGGTCCGCGTCGCACGTGGAACGGGCCGCAGACCCATTCGCCGCATTCCGTCGGCAACACCCAGCCGCCGAGCTTGCGCACCGCGTGCCATGCCGACCCGGCGTTGAGCGCCGATGCGGTCCACATCGTTCCGGTCATGAAATGCACCCCCGCAGATTTCCGCGTGCACGGAGAAATTTCCTTCTCGGTCACGTCCATGCGCCGATCGCGTCGATGGTCCGTCCGGTGCGAACCATCATGGACCACAGCGATCAACTCGACAATATCTACGATCGGGCGACTCTATGAACAGGGAATATGCCGATATGATCTGGTGCATGG
This sequence comes from Saccharopolyspora sp., assembly GCF_017434145.1. Classification (NCBI taxonomy): domain Bacteria; kingdom Bacillati; phylum Actinomycetota; class Actinomycetes; order Pseudonocardiales; family Pseudonocardiaceae; genus Saccharopolyspora; species Saccharopolyspora sp. The sequence continues at coordinate 2,471 of NZ_JAFRFW010000107.1, forward strand.
CACGAACCAACGGAGGCAGTCCGAAAGCGCGAGTGATCGGCGCTGAACTGCGCAAAGCAAGGCAGGAAAATGGCGTGGGAGTGCGCGAATTGGCGCGTCGTCTCGGCACGACCCACTCGAAGCTGTCCCGTTACGAGAACGGGCAGAGCATCGCTTCGTCCGAATTCGTGGCGAGCACGCTCACCGCATTGGGGGTACCGGACGCGGCGCGTGAGCGCGGTCTCGATTTGGCCCGCGGGCGGCAGTGGACGAACTGGCTGGCGCCGAACGCGCCCGGCCTGCATCAGGAGCTGACGACGCTGATCGAGTTCGAACGGAGCGCGAACCACATCGTTGAGGTGTCCGCGATGGTGATGCCTGGGCTGCTACAGACCAGTGACTACGCCCGCGCGGTGATGGCCGACCTTCCATCCGCTGACTTGGAAACCAGGGTCACGCTGCGGGTGGGCCGACGAGAGGTCCTCAATGCGAAGTCGGCCCCGCGGCTCGAGTCGCTGATCATGGAAGCCGCGCTGCGGACGAGGATCGGCGGGAAACCGGTGATGGCTGAGCAGCTCCGGCACCTCTGCAAGATGGCAGAAAAGCCGAACATCACCGTCCGGGTGGTGCCCGAAATGGACGTGTGGCATCCAGGGCACGCCGGTTCCTACATCTTGTTCGGCTTTCCGTCGTCCGCTCCGATCGTGCACTTGGAGCACTACAACTCCCGAGTCTTCCTGCACGAGCCCGAGGACACGTGTACTTACCAGTCCGCCACGGATAGGCTCCGGAACTTGGCGATGAGTGAGCAGGAGTCCAGCGCGCTCATCGTCGAGGCCGCCAGAGAGATGGAGACCTGAGCATGAACCAGCAGGCCTACGGATGGCGCAAGTCCAGTCGTTCTCAGCAACAGACCGCGTGCGTCGAGGTAGCCCGCACAGGAAGCGGCGCGGCGGTGCGCGACACGAAGGATCGTGGCGCCGGGTTCTTCACCGCGGGCGCTACGGCGTGGTCGTCGTTCATCGGCGCGATCAAGTCCGGTCGTTTCGACCGCTGAGCCCGGAACGAGCGGACCGTTCGCCCCATCCAGCCGGTCGAACGGTCCGCTCGCTCACGAGTCGCGGCGCGGTTATCAGGACGCGCGCCGCCCGTCGATGGTCTCGCGCAGGATGTCGGCGTGGCCGGCGTGCTGAGCGGTCTCGGAGATCACGTGCGTGAGCACCCGCCGCACGCTGCGCACCTCGCCCGGCCGGTGCCACGGCGCCTCCGGCAGCGGGAACTCGGCGTTCAGGTCGGGGAGTGCGGCGACGACCTCCGCGGTGCGGGCCGCGACCCGCTCGTAGCGGGCGAGGATCGCGGCCAGCGTGTCCTCGGGCGACATCCGGAAATCCCGGCCGTGCTCGATCATCCACTGCGGATAGCTGCTCGCCGTGCCGGCCATGATGTCGGCCCACGTGACGCCGTCGGGCAGCTCGAAGTCATCGCGGCGGGGCCGTCGACCGCGAAGCGCAGCCACTGCTCCTCCACGGACGCGACGTGCTTGATCAGCCCGCCCAGGCACAGCTCGCTGACCGTCGGGCGCGAACCGGCCTGCTCGTCGTCCAGCCCGTCGGTGGTGGCGATCAGTGCTGCACGGGCGTCGGTGAGCTGGGCGAGCAGATCGGCGCGTTCGGCGTCGAGGGTCGATTTCGTGGTCACGGTGCGTCCTTCCGGTCCTGCTCGGTTGTCGGTACGGAGGAACCTTCGCACCGGTAGCGGACAGGTAGTGGCCGCTTCTGCGGGCAGGATGGGATTCATGCCGAAGACCTCAGCGCGGTTGCTGTCGCTGCTGTCCCTGTTGCAGGCGTGCCGGGACTGGCCGAGCGAGCGGCTCGCCGAACGACTGGGCGTCAGCCCGCGCACCGTGCGCCGCGACGTGGACCGGTTGCGGGAGCTGGGCTATCCGATCGCGGCCAGCAAGGGGCCGGACGGCGGCTACCGGCTCGGTGCGGGAAGCGAGCTGCCCCCGCTGCTGTTCGACGACGACCAGGCGGTCGCGCTCACACTCGCGCTCCAGCTCGCCACCACCGCCGGGGCCGGGATCGAGGAGGCGGCGGAGCGGGCGCTGCACACCGTCCGGCAGGTGCTGCCCGCCAGGTTGCGCCACCGCGTCGACACTCTCCAGATCACCGCGGTTCCCGTGCCGCAGGGCCGGGCTGAGGTGGAACGCGATGTGCTCGTGGCGCTGAGCGCGGCAGTGCACGCGCGGGAGGAATTGCGCTTCGACTATCGGCGCCCGGTCAACGGCGACGGCTCGCGCCGGGTGCAGCCGCACCACCTCGTCACCTGGGGTGGACGCTGGTATCTCGTCGCCTGGGACCTGGACCGGGAGGACTGGCGCACCTTCCGCGCCGACCGGATCACTCCGCGCACGCCCACCGGGCCGCGCTTCACCCCGCGCGAACTGCCCGGGGGAGACGTGGCGGCGTTCGTGACCGCCAAGTTCCGGGGCGTGGAAGGCTGGCCGTGCCGCGGGGAGGTGATCCTGGACCGGCCCGCCGATGAGATCGCCGAGTTCGCGGACGACGCCCTGGTCGAACCGGTCGACGACGGCCGCTGCCGCTTCGTCGCCGGATCCTGGTCGTGGCCGGCGCTGGCGGCCTTGATCGGCCGGTTCGACGCCGACTTCCAGGTCATCGGACCACCCGAACTCCACGAGGCGGTCGCAGCTCTCGGCCGCCGCTGCGCGACCGCGCCCGGTTCTCCCGCGGAATGAGTCAGGAGTGCTCGGTCCGCTGCGCCAGCGCCACCGCGGCGGCAGCCAGCAGGATCGCCGCCGAGAGCAGCATCCCCGCGCCGATCCCGCCGCCGGTGTCCGACAGCCACCCGGCCAGCACAGGACCCGCGCACTGCCCGATGGCGAACACCGTGGTCAGCGCGCCGATCGCGGCCGCCCAGCGGTCCGGCGGGAGGGCGTTGCGGGCGACCGTGGTCACGGCCGTGACCACGGACAGGAACGAGCAGCCGAACAGCAGCGCCGAGCCGAACTCCGCGACCGCCCCGGTCGAGAGCAGTGGCAGCACCGCGCCGACCGTGACCACGACCAGCAGCACCGCCAATCCCCGGCCGCCGCGCAGCTTTCCCAGCATCGGGCCCCAAAGGAATCCGCCGCCGACCGCGGCCGCGCCGAGCAGCGCCCAGAACGCCGAGATCTCCGCGGAAGAGGCTCCGCCGGATTTCAGGAACGCCGCGATGAACGTCATGTAAGCGATGTAGCCGACGCCGAACAGGCCGTAGGCGACCATCGCCGGAGCGATCGGTCGCGCGCTGAACCCGCCTCCGTCCGCGGCGGGCGCAGGTGCCGCCGTGCGCGCCGAAGCGGGGATCACCAGCACGGCCGAGACCGCAGCCAGCACGCCCAGCACGATCCAGCCCCAGCGCCAGCCACCCGCGACCACCGCGGGAGG
>NZ_JAFRFW010001038.1:0-1825 GCF_017434145.1 Saccharopolyspora sp.
GCCCGAAGACAGTGAGCAGCGCGATCAGCGTGGGAAAGATCGCCAAAAACGCGAAGAACGCGACACTGCCGGCCAGCATGTAGATGTTGTCGGCACTGCCGGCTTTCCACGCCCGCAGCAGAATCTGCCCCCAGCCCCGAGCCGGGATCTGCGAGGGCCAGTCGTCCTGCCTTCCCGGACGCGACCCCGAGTCGACGTGCCGGCCTCGATCCGCCTGCTCGGCCGTCTCGTCTCCGGCCATCACGACATTCCTTCCGCCACGCGGGTCGGTGACCCGCATCGAACGACCTGCCCACCAGGTAACTCCACTGGTTCCCGGTGTCCGGTAAGGCGATACCGGTATCGATCACGGGACGCCTCCCGGCCGCGGGCTCATTCTGCGACAGGATCGTCAAGGCGCTGGTTCCGCCGCATCCGCTCTTTGATCTGCCGAATGCGCTGGGCGCCTTCGGGCAGTTCGGTTTGGTGCATGGCGTGCTGCATCGCGTTAAAGGCGTGTTCTATCTCGGAGGTGAAAACGTGGTCGAGCGCGGTCGGCAGTACCCGTTGGACCCGTGGCCGGACCGGACCTGCCCTGACCGAGTACCCACGGGGAGCAGCCCCCCAGGCGCAACGCGGCTGTACGCCCTTGGCCCGTTCGGCGGTGGAACCGCCGGCTGTGCCGCATCTGCGGCAGGGTCCTCACGCATGATCTTCTGACGTCACCCGACTTACCCTCGATCACGGGTGTTCACACACCTCGGCGACGAACGCGGCCGCCGCCTGTCCCGGATCCGGCGCGTCCGGCCGGAAACGCCGGTTGGTGGGCCTCCCGCCCCTGTTCGTGATCAACGTCGTTCGAGCACGCCGCCGAACTGCGTTGCGCCCCACGGTGCCGGAACACCTCGGCAACGACGGCGGGATTCTCGCTCGGCCCGCCACCTGGGCTCCCGGTACCCGAATTGTCCGAAGTGGACTTACTGCGGGCAGTCGCTGTGTTTCGTCATCGGCGACGCCGTTCCAGCACCGTGTCCGGGGAATGCCCGGCGAAGCCGCGGGCGGGTTCGGAATGGTGTTGGTGATCCGCCGGGTCGCCGCGTACGAACGGCCCGACCGGGTTCATCGGTGCACGCGGCTTCGCCGGAGCGCGCAAGCGGAATCCGGGAATCTGCTCGGTCTCGAAACCAGGTGGCAGCGAGACCTGCCGCACCTGGTCGAAGTCAGCGGGGCGGAGCCGGTACAACTGCATGGTCGCCCCGAAGTACTTGCTGGTCTCCCCCACCCATTCCATACCGTTGCGGCGCACGAAGGTGGCGGCGCGCGCGTTGTCCGGCCGGACAACCGCGAACAGCGCATCGACGTCGTGTTGGAAAGCCCACCGCGCCAACGCGTAGTGTTCTCGCTGGCGTATCCCTGCTCCCATGCCGAGGGATGCAAGTGCCGTCCCAGTTCAAGGTCCACTCCTCCGGGGGGCAGCGGCAACAGCGTCGCCCCACCGAGCACCGACGCCAGTGCCGCGGCTGCATCGTCGATTTTCCAGCTTCGCGGCACCAACTGATCCGTCACCAGACGTGCCGCCATACTCAGCAGCCTAGACAGGCTCCCGCACGTTTCGTCGGATCGACGCCGAGACCAGGAGCAGCGCCCGGCTCATCGTGCGCCAAAACGGGCGTGCGCACCTCCAGCCGCCTTGCCTGTTTTCACTCGACACGGCCGCCGGAAGACTGCCGCGCCTCACCCGACGACTCCTCGGAACTCTCGTCCAGGTGCACATCGTTGACCGACATGTTCACTTCCACCATCTCCATCCCGGTCATCTCCTCGACGCTCGAGACGACGTTCCGGC
>NZ_JAFRFW010000108.1:0-1738 GCF_017434145.1 Saccharopolyspora sp.
CCGATTCGCCGGGTTCGCCGTAGGACGGGACGGGCAGCACCTGCGGCCGGTCGGTCGCGGCGGGTGGCGGCTCGGCGGACTCGTCCGGCGGGCCGGAGACGTAGGCCGATTTGAACTGGTCGTAGACGCTGGTGTCGACCTTGAGGTACCCGGCGCCGGGCAGCGGCGGCAGGTGGAACGCGTCCGGGGTGTCCAGCACCGTGCGGCTCTCCATCTCGGAGAGCGTGCGCAGCCCCAGCCGGTAGGACAGGTAGGTGTCCAGCCCGCGCAGCTTGCCGCCTTCGATGCGCTGGCTGGACAGCAGCAGGTGCACCCCGCCGGACCGGCCGATCCGGCCGATGCGCAGGAACAGCTCGATGAACTCCGGTTTCGCGGTCATCAGCTCGCCGAACTCGTCGATGACCACGAACAGGTGCTGCAGCGGTGGCAGTTCCGGCGGTTCGCCCAGCGCCGCGCGGCGCATCGCGTACTGGGTGATGTCCACGCTCTTGTCCGCGTCGGCCAGCAGCTGCTGCCTGCGCTGCACCTCGCCGTCGAGGCTGGCGTACATCCGCTCCACCAGCGAGGAGTCCGACTCCAGGTTCGTGATCAGCCCCGCCACGTGCGGCAGGTTCTCGAACGGGGCGAACGTGGCGCCGCCCTTGTAGTCGACCAGCACCATGCTGACCTGCTCCGGCGGGTGCGTGACCGCCAGCGCCAGCACCAGCGTGCGCAGCAGCTCGCTCTTGCCGGAACCGGTGGCGCCGACGCACAGCCCGTGCGGGCCCATGCCGAGCTGCGCGGACTCCTTCAGATCCAGCAGCGTCGGGCTGCCCAGCCCGGTGACGCCGATCGGCACCCGCAGGAAGTCCCGCTCGCCGCGCCTGCTGCGCAACTTGTCCGGGTCCAGGCGCGCCGGGTCGTCGATGCCCAGCAGCGACAGGAAATCCGCCGGCGGCGTGCCGGAACCGTCGTCGTAGGAGTCCGCGGACAGCCGCAGCGGAGCGAGTTCCCGGGCGAGTCCGGTGGCGAACGCCTGCGAAGTCGGCTCCAGCGCACCGCTGATCGCAGCGGCCGGGGAGAGCTGCTCCACGGTGAGCCCGTCGCCCACGGTGATCCGGCTGGAGATCTCGCTCGGCTCGTGCAGCCGGTCGGCCAGCAGGTGCAGCACCGTCACCCCGAGCCGGTCCAGGCCCACGCCCTGGTCCGGTGTGGACAGCGCACCGGCGACGCCGCCGTAGGCGTCGTCGATCACCAGCAGCCGCGAGCGGGTCACCGACTCGGACTGCCCGGAACCGTGCCGGAACGCTTGCGCGGCGCGGGTGGCCCGGTCGGAGAGGTCGTCGGCGAGCAGCGCGGCGAGGCGTTGCGCGTCCGGCGCGAACAGCGGTTGCGGGCCTGCGGGACCGATGGAGCCGCGGTCCAGCGCGTGCGGTAGCCAGCGCACCCACGCCCATTCCGGTTCCCGCTCCGGCGGTGCGATCACCGCGATGGTGACGTCGTCCGGTGCGTGCGTGGCCGCGACCTGCACCAGCAGCGTCCGCGCGGCGTCGAGCACCTCGGCCCGGTCTGCGCCGATCAGCGAAACATCGCCCGCGCGGTCCAAGTTCGCCCGCAGCGGCAGGTGCGGGACGGTGCCGAAGCGGCGGCGCAGCGCCTCGGCCTCGGCGAGCATGAACGGGTCCGGCGGGTTGACCGGGTTGCCCTCCACCCGCATCCGCAGCTCCCGCACCGGCTGGTGCCCGGTGCCCAGCCGGAC
>NZ_JAFRFW010001039.1:0-5169 GCF_017434145.1 Saccharopolyspora sp.
GCTTGTAGTGGCCGGTAGCGCGCGAGCCGTTCCGGCTTGCGGGAGGCCGCACCGCTCCGCGACCGGCCATCGCAGATCACCGGGCCATCCAGATCACTGGGCCATCCAGATCACTGGGCCATCGCGAGCACTCCGGTGGTAACGCTCGGCCGACGCGTTCACTCCGGCACCGGCCGATTCCCGTCGCCCCGACGAATCAGCCGGGAACGGCCGCGGACACAACGAACCCCCACCGGTCGCCCGGTGGGGGTTCGGCCGTGCGGTGCGGATCAGAGGCCGACGTTCAAGCCCTGATCGACCGGCTGCATGGTGCCGACGCGGAGGCCCTTGACCGCGAGGCTCGTGCCGGTTTCCGGGTCGCTGGGCGAGATCTCGTCCACGTTGGCGCCCGAACCGTTCATGTTCGAAGCCTTCGCGTTGAAGCCCGTGGCGACCATGGCGTTCGGGTCCGACTTGTCGGTGAGCTCGAACTTCACCCCGGCGTAGGCGCTCTTGCCCGGGTCCACCACGAACTCCTTCGGCGCACCGGGGACGTCGGCGTTCTGGCTCGGCACCTGGAACTCCTCGTCGTCCATGGACTTCGGCGTCAGCACCGGGTAGCCGTCCACCTGGCAGGGCTTGTCCGAGGTGTTCTTCATGCTCAGCACGTACGACCCCGGCGCGTGCTGCGGCTGGGCATCCAGCCGGTAGGCGAAGTCCGCAGCCGTGCAGTCGCTGGACTTGCCGATGTCCACGGCACCCGGGGCGTCTCCTTGCTGGCTCTCCGGCGCCACCGCGGAGTTCGTGGCCGCCTGGCCGCTGCATCCGGCCAGCAGCAGCGCCCCACCGACCAGTGCCGCCGCCGCGCTTGCCGTACGAGTCCGCTTCACCATCGTCAAAACCTTTCCGGAGTGTGCGAGCGCGGTGTTCCCCTGCGCTTTTTCTAACCGTAGGACGGCTGCTCGCCGATGAGGTTGCGCATCGCTCGAAAAAATTCGAAAACGGCGCTGACCTGCACGGACGACGGTTCCGGTAAGGTTGAGCCGGAGTTGCGGAAGTCACTCCGATGAATTGGAGCGGCGGTTCGTGAGGGATTTCCCCGAGCGGCTCGGAAAAGCTCGGCGGGGCTGTTGAGCACGGCCCCCGCCGACATTTGGCCGCGCGCGCCGTTCATTTTGTGCACATCACTTGCCCGTTCGGGTCGCAAAACCGTTCGGCGGGTGCGGAATCCTTGCCGAGATCGCTAAGGTGCGGCCTGCGGCCTGCCGATCCCGGCGGCCGCGCGCGGGCGCCGCGCATCCGAGCGACCCCGCAGCACGAGGTCCGCGCGCCGGTGGTCGCGAATTCGCCGTGGCCCCGCGCGCGTCCGAGCATCCGCACGCGAACCGCGAGGGACGATGTGATCACTCCAAGACGCCGCTGGGCGCGGTCGGTGGTGGCGACAGCGCTCGCCGCCGGGCTGCTGACCGGCGCGAGCCAGTCCGCGTTCGGCGAGCCGCGCACCGCGCAGGCGCCGAACACCGAGGAACAACGCGCGTTCGAGTCCGCCGCCGAGGAATTCGGGGTGCCCACCCCGCTGCTGATGGCGGTCTCGTACCAGCTGACCAGGTGGGAGAACCACCACGGCGAGCAGAGCAAAGCCGGCGGGTACGGCCCGATGCACCTGACCGACGTGCGCCCGGAGCAGCTGCGCGCCGACAACCCGAAGCTGCTCGAGCAGGCCGCCGACAACCCGCGGCTGCACACCTTGCAGAAGGCCGCCGGGCTGGTCGGCTCCGACGCGGATCAGGTCAAGCGGGACATGGCGCAGAACATCCGCGCCGGTGCCGCGCTGCTGGCCGACCGCGCCAAGGAACTCGACGGCGGGAAGCTGCCGGAGAACATCGGCGGCTGGTACCCGGCGGTCGCCGAGCTCAGCGGCAGCCCGCAGGCCAGCGGTGCGCGCTCGTTCGCCGAGGACGTCTACGACGTGCTCGGGCAGGGCCGCAAGCGCACCACCTCCACCGGTCAGGAGCTTGCCTACCCCAAGGTCGCGGACGTGCGGCCGGATCGGGACCTCGCGGGCACCGGGCTGGAAGGCACCGGAGAAGAAGGCACCGGAGCGGAAGGCACCGAAGAGGCGCCGTCTGCGGAACCAAGCACGAGCCAGGACCCGGCGGGTGACCGCTCGCAGACCGGGCAGGACTCCGCCCGGACGTCCGAGCAGCCCAGCTCGTCGCAGCAGAACTCGGACCGGCAGGCGGAGTGCCCCGACGACGTCGACTGCCGCTACGTCCCGGCCGCCTACGAGCCCACGGACCCGGAAAAGCCCGCGGGCTCCTACGGCAACTACGACACCGCGAACCGGCCGCAGGACGTCAAGATCGACTCGATCGTGCTGCACAACACCGAGCTGTCGTACCAGGCGACGATCTCGGCGTTCCAGAACCCGGCCAACGCCAGCGCATCGCACTACGTGGTGCGGTCATCGGACGGCCAGATCACGCAGATGGTGCCGACCAAGGACATGCCGTGGCACGCGGGCAGCTGGGACCGCAACATCCGCTCCATCGGCATCGAGCACGAAGGCTGGGCCGCCGAGGGCGGCACCTGGTACACGGAGCAGATGTACCGGTCGTCGGCGAAGCTGGTGAAGTACTTGGCGGACAAGTACGACATCCCGCTGGACCGCACGCACATCCTCGGCCACGACGAGGTCACCGCGGAAACGCCGAAGAAGGCGGGCCTGGAGCACTACGATCCCGGCCCGTTCTGGGACTGGGCGCACTACATGAACCTGCTCGGTGCGCCGCTGGACGATGCCAGCGGCGGCGCCGAAGAAGACGTCGTGACGATCTTCCCGAACTTCGCCGAGAACCGTCCCGAGGTGCAGAACTGCCCGGACGGCAACTGCGAGGTGCTGCCGAAGCAGGGCGCCAACTTCCTGCCGTTGCGCACCGAACCGCGCGCCGACGCGCCGCTGCTGACCTCGGAGGTGGTGCACCCGGACGGTTCCGCGGGCAGCACCCGGATCGAGGACTGGGGCAACAAGGCGGCCACCGGCAGGCAGTACGCGGTCGCCGAGCGCTCCGGCGAGTGGCTGGCGATCTGGTTCGACGGCAAGAAGGCCTGGCTGCACGACCCCGACGGCAAGAACACCGCGCCAGCCGATGACGCCGAGCTGGTGCGGGCCAAGCGGGATCGGATACCGACCTACGGGCGCGCGGCGCCGACCGCCGAGGAATACCCGGAGGGCGTCGAGCCGACCGAGCTGGAGCCGTTGCCCTACGAGGTCCCGGCTGGGCAGGCCTACGTCAAGGGCCCGGACGCGAAGGCGAAGGACTACCACGTGGCCTTCGACGGGGCGGACGACCCGAACAACCACAAGGTGGTCAACGGGTCGGAGGAGTTCGTCCAGATCTCGTTCAACCACCGCTGGGTCTACGTGAAGAAGGCGGACCTGCAGGCCGCTTCCTGACCGCTCCGGCCCGGCTGGGCGGCATCGCTGGAGAACCCCCATCGGCATTGCCGGTGGGGGTTCTCCGTTGTTCGGGGCGGCCGCCTCTTCTCCCTCGGGGCAGGTACTTGCCTGCCGGGAAAGTGCCCGTGTACTTTCCTTGTAGGCAAGTACATGAGACGGCGGCAAAGTCCGGACTTCGCGGGCATCCGCCGACCGAGACGGGAGTGGCGATGATGGCGACCGAACCGACCCCGCAAGAAGCCTCCGACGCGCTGCGCGAGATCTCCGCGCGCAAGCAGCAGGCGGTCGGCCGGAACTCGCAGCCGAAGTGGGTGCTGTGGGCGACGGCGGCCCTGGTGCTCGCGCTCGGGCTCACCTCGGACCTGAGCCCGCAGCTGCGGACCCCGGTGTCCTACCTGGTGCTGGCGTTCGTGCTGGTGGTGACCATCTTGTCGCGCTGGAAGCGCCTCGGTTCCGCGATCGGGTACCAGCGATCGCCCAGCGTCCGCCCGGCGATGTCGCCGCGCACCCGGTTGCTGAACATCCTCGTGCTGCTGGTGATGATCGTGCTCGTGCTCGGGGCTTCGGCGCTGCTGCGCGATTCGGAGGTGCCGTACCCGGGCACCATCGCCAGCGTGCTGATCGTCGTGACGATGCCGCTGTGGCAGCGGTTCTTCGGCTACCGGATGCGCGGGTCGCGAGCGGACCATGGCTGAGCAGGGCGAACTGGATCAGGCGCTGCTGGATCCGACGCGGCTGTCGATCGTGTCGCTGCTGGCGGCCACGCATTGGGCGGAGTTCGGCTACGTGCGGGAATCGGTGCGGCTGTCCGACTCCGCACTGTCCAAACAGGTCAGCTCGCTGGAGAAGCTGGGCTACGTCGAGGTGGACAAGGGCTACGTCGGCAAGCGGCCGCGCACCTGGCTCAACCTCAGCCGCGCAGACCGGGAGGTGCTGACCGGGCACATCGCCGCGCTGCAACGGATCGCCGCCGACGCGGGGGAGACCGGGGCGCGGCATCAGCGGCAGGCCGATTAGCGGCGCGGAAATCTGCCCGGCCGTTTAGTTCTCGGCTGTTCGCGGATAGCCGGATTCCGTCGGCGGTGACGCCGGTTCGTAGCCGATGTCGGCGGCGCGGACTCCGCGTCGTTGCGGCTTCGCGCAGTGCGTGCGGCCCGGGATTCCCGTCGAGGGGAATCCCGGGTTTTGCCGGGCGGTGGCGGTGCTCGCGCACCGGTCGGTATGCGTGCGCATAAACTCCCGAATGGGGTGATTCCGAGTGCGGTTCGCGGAAACGCCGAGAACTCGGAACGCGAGTGCGAGGGGAGCGCGAATGTCGACCGAAGCCGGCCCGGACACTTCTCCGGGAGCAATGCCCGCCGCGCCGGAATCGAAACCGCGCACCCGGGTGTCGGTGTGGGCGCCGGATCCGCTCACGCTGCTCGGGCTGACCGAAGCGCTGCTGGGCTCGTTCGAGGTGTTCGTGCCGGACGATCGCGATGCCGAAGCCGACGTGCTGGTCTTCGCCGCCGACCAGGTCACCGACCGGGTGGTGGCGAACATGCGCCGCGCCGCGGCCGGGTCCGCAGCGCCCGCGGTGCTGGTGGCGGGTGAGCTCGAAGCGTCCCGCCTGATGAGCGTGGTGGAGTGCCGGGTGGTCGCGGTGGTCTCGCGGGCGGCGGCCACCGAGCGCAGGCTCGGCGCGGCGATCGCCGCGGCCGCCGCGGGTGGTGGCGTGCTGCCGCCGAACC
>NZ_JAFRFW010000109.1:0-3057 GCF_017434145.1 Saccharopolyspora sp.
CGGTTGTGGTCGACGGGGTGCGGGCACGTGCACAGTAGGGGCATGTTGATCCGCATCCCCACGCCCGGCGACGTGCTGGGCGTCGCGAAGTCCACCGTCGGCTGGGCGGTGGAGTCGGCCACGACCGCGGCGACCGCGCCGGCCAGGGTGCTGGGACTGGTCGATCAGGTGGAGATGTTGCTGCGCCGGGTCAACACCATCGTCGACGGGGCCGAGGAAACCCTGGCGCGCACCGACCGCACCGTCGGCGAGGTCGAGGAAGTGCTGCGGCAAGCCCGCAACACCGCCGATGCCGCCGCGGGCACCGTGGCCGAAGCCGCGGACATCTCCGCCGGAGCGCGCAAGCTGGTCGCGGAAGCCGGTGGAGTCAGCGCCGACGCCGCGGACACCGTGCGCGATGTGCAGAAGACCGCCGCGGTGGCCGACGAACTGCTCAACACCTACGAACCGGTGGCGCGCCGTGCCGCGCCGATGGCGCAGCGGTTCGTCGACGAGCTCTCGCAGAAAGAGGTCGATGCGGCGATCCGGCTGGTCGACGAGCTGCCGGTGCTCACCGAGCACGTGCTGTCGGACGTGCTGCCGATCCTGCGCACGCTGGACAAGGTCGGCCCGGAGATCCACGAACTCTTGGAAGTCACCCACGACGTGCGCCGCGCGATCGTCGGCATTCCCGGTTTCCGGTTCTTCCGCCGCCGCGGCGAGGACCGGGTCAGCGAGGAGGAAGTCGGCAAGCCGGCCGCCGACCACTACCAGCCGCGCCCGCCGGACGAAGCCGAAGCTCGCTCCACCGGCCGCTGAACGGGCAAGATCTTCCACTCGAACGAGCGATCATGGTGCTCGTGCCCGGCGGGTTTTCCACGGGTGCGGCTAGATTCGCCCTCGGCGTAGTTCACTACGCAGTCGGCGTGATCACCGGTTGCCGCCGGGATCACCTCGTGGGGTGTCCGGCGAAGTACTCCCCCTCTCTTCGCCGGACATCTCCCGCCGCCCGGTGGGCGACCGCGGGAGAACGTGGCGCTACTCCGACGTTTTCGCCGCTTCCGCGTCGAGTTCGCGGGTCAATTCGGTGATCCGCGCCGCGGACGCGTCCCAGCTGGTCGCTTCGGGCTGCAGGGTGAGCACCACCATGATCCGCTCGCGGTCGCCGTGCCGCACGGTTCCGGTGCTGTGCATGGCGGGCCGCTGCAGATCGATCCGCTCGTCGGGGACCTTGCGGCGGCTCTTGCCGTTGACGGATTCGTTCGGGCCGGGGCCGAAACCGGACCAGCCCTGCTTGACCGCTACCGGGTGGTCGGTGCCATCGGGCAGGCCGAAGCCCTGGTCGAAGCCGTCCGAGGCGAATTTCGTGTACTCGCCCAGGTTCGCCAGCACGTATTCCCCGACGCTGCCCGAACTGCGCAGGTAGTCGTAGATCCGGACCACGTCCGCCGCGGTGATCGCGGTGTAGCCCCACATCTCCGGATCGCGCGGCGGCGCGGTGTCGACCAGCCCCATTTCCGCGACCATCCGTCCGACCACGTCGTTGCGCCCGCCGCGGTCCCAGAGCTCGCTGGCCGCGTCGTCGTCGCTGGCCCGCAGCATCGGCTCCAGCAGGACGCGGTCGGCGTCCGGGACCGGACCGTCCAGCCGCAGCAGGTGGTCCACCGCGATCAGCGGTTTCACCAGCGATGCGGACCGGATCTTGTCGTCGGCGTGCCGGGTGCGCAGCACTTTTCCCGTCACGGCATCGACGACGAGGTACGCGGCGCGCATGCCGTCCGGTATCTGCTGCATAGCCGCTCCCCGCCGTCGACCGTTCGCCGGATGGACCCTAGCAACGCGGGACGATCAGCGGCTTCCCCTCGTGGTGTCAGGTTTTCCGGAACGAGCGGGCGGCCGCCAGGAAAGCGTCGTTCTCCGCGGCGCCGCCGATGGTCACGCGGGTTCCGTCCCCGGCGAACGCGCGCACCACCACCCCCTCGGCCATGCAGTGCTCGTTGAACTCCTGCGTCCGCTCGCCCAGCGCGAGCCACACGAAGTTCGCCTGCGTCTCCGGAACGTCGTAGCCGAGCGCGAGCAGGTCGTCGCGGACCCGGACGCGTTCGGCGGCGACCGACTCGCACCGATCCTTCAGCTCGTTGCCCGCGTCCAGCGAGGCCAGCGCGGCGGCCTGGCCGACCGCGTTGATGCTGAACGGGATGCAGACCTTGCGCAGCGCTTCGATCACGTGCTCCGGGCCGACCGCGTAGCCGACGCGCAGGCCCGCCAGCCCGTACGCCTTCGAGAACGTCCGCAGCGACAGCACGTTGGCGTACCGGCGGGACAGCTCGATGCCGTCCGGCACGTCGGGGTCGGTGACGAACTCGCGGTACGCCTCGTCGAGCACCACCAGCACGTCCGACGGCACCGCGTCCAGGAACCGCTCCAGCTCGGTGCGGCGCAGCGCGGTGCCCGTCGGGTTGTTCGGCGTGCACACGAACACCAGCCGGGTCGCAGGCGTGATCGCGGCGGCCAGTGCGTCCAGGTCGAGCGCGTGCCCGGTGCTCAGCGGTACTGGGACCTGCCCGGCGCCGTGCACCTGCGTGACGATCGGGTACGCCTCGAACGAGCGCCACGGGAAAACGACCTGGTCCTCGGCGGTGCAGGTGATCTGCACGAGTTGTTCGCACAGCGCCACCGAGCCGCAGCCGATGGCGATTCGCTCCGGCGCGACGTCGAGGCGCTCCGCGAGCGTTCCGGTGAGCCGGGTCGCGCCCATGTCGGGGTAGCGGTGCACGTCCGCGGCCGCGCGCGCGATCGCCGCCTCGACGCCGGGCAGCGGACCGGCTGAGACTTCGTTGCTGGCCAGCTTGATCGCACCGGGGACGGTGCGGCCTGCGACGTAGGCGGGCAGCTGGTCGAGGTCTGCGCGGATGCGGACGGTCATGCACGCCTCCTTGGTTCGACGTACCGCGAGCGACGGTGTCGCCCGCCAACTCTAGAGCGCGGTGCGGCTCTGCGGTGGCACCCCGAGCGGCGCCGATTCGCGCGTGTTCGACATCCGCGGGCGACTTGTCGGTTCCTGTGCGCTGCGGACGC
>NZ_JAFRFW010001040.1:0-7172 GCF_017434145.1 Saccharopolyspora sp.
GACGATGCGCGCGATGATGTTGAAGTCGAAGTTCTTCAGGAACTTGTTCTTCTGCGTGACGGTCTTGTTTTCCTCGTCGCCTTGCTCTTCTTTGCCCTCGTGGATGGGCATCAGCTCCTTGGGAAGCTCCGCGGTCTCGGCGTCCACTCGCACTTCGCAGCGGCTGGCCGGCGCGTACGGGTCCGGCTGGACCTTCTGGATCTCCAGGGTGAACCCGTCGAAGCGCCACTGCCCGGACAGCGACTTGTACCGCCCGTAGCTGGCGCCGTGCATGTCCCGCAACGCCGAGCGGAGCCCACCGGCATCGCGCGGTCCCTTGTGCCCAGCGGGACCGCCGCGTTTCGGGCCTTGCTCGCCCCTCCTGCCCGGGGCTTGATCGGGGCGGCGCCGCGGCCCGCCCGGTCCGCTCGTTCGTTGTGCCATGTCCCGAGACGTACCCGAAGGCATCGGGATTATCCAACTCGGGGCCGCGATGCGAGCCGTGCATATCGATGTGCAATCGCGCTCGGGCATGCAACCGATCACGCGGTTATTCTCCCTGCGCGCATGATCTCGCACGCTATGTGCACACGACCACCGAAGGTGCAAAGCCGCCAGTGTCAAGGAGGCGAACCGTCGTGCCAGTCCCCCGCAGCCGCCGGCCCCGAACCACGGCACTGCTCTCCCACGGCCTGGTGACTCTGCTCAGCGCAGCCGTGTTGACCACTGTCCCCGGAACCGCCGCGGCTCGCCCGGCGAACCACCCCGACCCCGGCCGCGAAGGCGCGTGGGCCGGCTACAGCATCGGCCGCTCGGCCACCGAAGGCGTGCCGCGCAGCGCAGCGCCCCGTGCCGGAGGCGTGGCCGGGATGGATGTCAGCGGGCACCAGGGTGCGGTGGACTGGGCGAAGGCGTGGGCCGACGGCGCCCGGTTCAGCTACGTCAAAGCGACCGAAGGAACCGGGTTCATCAGCGACTCCTTCAGTCAGCAGTACGACGGTGCGGCGTCGGTGGGCATGGACCGCGGCGCCTACCACTTCGCGCTGCCGGACCGCGCCAGCGGCGCGGCGCAGGCGAACTACTTCATCGACCACGGCGGCGGGTGGCTGCCCGACGGGCGCACCCTGCCGGGCGCGCTGGACATCGAGGACAACCCCTACGGCGAGATCTGCTACGGCATGGCGCCGCAGCAGATGTCGGACTGGATCGCCGAGTTCAGCAACACCTACAAGCTGCGCACCGGCCGCTACCCCGCGATCTACACCACGACCCGCTGGTGGGACCGCTGCACCGGCGCGAACCCGGACTTCGGCGCGAACAACCCGCTGTGGCTCGCGCGGTTCGCCCCGGAGATGGGACCGCTGCCGGCCGGTTGGGACTTCCAGGCGATCTGGCAGTTCGCCAACTCCGGGATCTTCCCCGGCGATCAGAACTCGTTCAACGGTGACGCGGCCCAGCTGGAGCGCTTCACCCTCTCACAGCAGCGCAACGACGAACGGGGGGACCGGAAAACCGGTCCCCCCGTCGCATGTTCGGCTCACTTCTCGATGAGGTCCGGCGGGATCGGTTCGCTCTTGGCGATGGCCTCGAACATCCGCGAGGCGTCCTCGGAGTCCCACTTGATTACCGACTGGCCGCTGGAGGACCTGCCGAAGTCACCGAAGGGCACGCTCGTGGTGATGCCCTCACCGCTGCTGACGTCGCCGAGCGCCTTGGTCAGCCAGAACAGGTGCCAGACGTGGCCGCCCTCGTCGAGCAGGAACGTGGTGCCCGCGGCGTTGGCCAGCGGCACCAACCGGAACGGGTTGAGCAGCGTGCCCGGCCCCATCGCCTTGTCCACCAGCGCGCCGAGCAGCTTGCGCTGGTTCTCCGCGCGTTCCAGGTCACCACCGGACAGCGAGTAGCGGGCCCGCACGAACGCCAGCGCCTGCGCACCGTTGAGTTCCTGCGGCCCGGCGGGAAGGTGCGCGTTGGCCTTCTCGTCGTCCATCGGCTTTTCCAGGTTCATGTCGACCCCGCCGACGGCGTCGACCAGCTCGGAGAACCCGCCGAAACCGATCTCGGCGTAGTGGTCGATGTGCACGTCGGTGGCCGTCTCCACGGTCTGGGCCAGCAGCTTCGGCCCGCCCTCGGAGAACGCGGCGTTGAGCTTGTCCTTGCCGTGCCCGGGGATCGACACGTAGGAGTCGCGGGGCAGGCTGATCAGCGCCGGTTTGCCGCCGCCGGAGGGGATGTGCACCAGCATCATCGAGTCGGTGCGGCGCCCGGCCGCGTCACCGGCCGAGAGTTCCTCGCGCTGCGATTCGTCGAGCCCTTCGCGGCTGTCCGAGCCCACCAGCAGCCAGTTCGTGCCGGGCGTGTCGGCGATCCGGTTCGGATAGTCCAGCGCGGGCGTGCGCTGCAGCACGCTGTCGACGTAGATGCCGAAGCCCGCCACGATCAGCACCAGCACCAGCAGCGTGATGCCGATGCGCCGGGGCCAGTTCGCCCGTTTGCGCCGCGGCGGAGGTGGACCGGCCGGACGCCCGCCTTCGGGAGGCCGCGGCGGCTGCGGAGGCGCGGCACCGCCCTGCCGGTTGCGGGCACCCCGGTAGTAGTCGTAACCGCCTTGCTGCGGTCGCCGGCCTGGATTCGCCGACCAATCACTCATGACCTTCACACCTGCGGAGTCGACTCACCGGCACGCTCGGTGCCGACCTTCGCCGTGCAGCATCCCAGAAGCCCGCACGGGCGTGGCACACCGCTATCGGAACGGTATGGAAACCACTCTGCTGCGCACCGGCGCAGTAGCGAGCCGACACGCACGGCGGCGAGCCGATGGTCGGGTTTTCCCGCTCCAACAGCGGTACCGGGACGCGAAAACGGGGTGCGGCGAGACTGCCGCACCCCGTTCGCAACCGGTCCGTTCAGCCGGAAACCGCCGCCGAGACCGCCTCCGACCACAGTCGCACCGCCTCGTCGACCTGTTCGGAGTTGACGATCAGCGGCGGGATCATCCGCACGACGTTGCCGCGCGGGCCGCAGGTCAGCAACAGCAGCCCGCGCTCGGCCGCGGCGGCGTGCGCCCGCGTGGCGGTCGCGGTGTCCGGGGCCCCGTCGGGGGTGGTGAACTCGTTGCCGACCATGAGCCCGCGCCCGCGCACCTCGCCGATCACCGGGTGCTCGGCGGCGACCGTGCGCAGCCCTTCCTGCAACCGGGCGCCCTGCTCGGCGGCGTTGCCGACGAGGTCGTTCTCGCGCACCACGTCGAGGGTGGCGATCGCCGCGGCCGCGGCCACCGCGTTGCCGCCGTAGGTGCCGCCCTGCGAACCCGGCCACGCCTTGCTCATCAGCTCCGCGGAGGCCGCGATGCCCGAGAGCGGGAAGCCGCTGGCCAACCCCTTGGCGGTGATCAGCACGTCGGGTTCGATGGTGGAGTGCTGGTGTCCCCAGAACTTCCCGGTGCGGCCCACCCCGGTCTGCACCTCGTCGGCGATCAGCAGGATCCCGTGCCGGTCGGCGCGTTCGCGCAGCCCTTTGAGGAACTCCGCGGGCGCCGGGATGTAACCGCCTTCGCCGAGCACCGGCTCGATGATGATCGCGGCGGTGTCCTTCGGGGAGGTCACGGTGACCAGCAGCTGGTCCAGCTCGCGCAGCGCGAAGGCCACCGCCTCCGACTCGGACCAGCCGTGCCGGTAGGTCTCCGGGAACGGGGTGAACGCCACGCCCGGCATCATCGGGCCGATCCCGGCGCGCACTTTCACCCCGGAGCTGGTCAGCGAGCCCGCGCCCATGGTGCGGCCGTGGAAGCCGCCTTCGAAGGCGATGATGTTCTGCCGCCCGGTGGCCTGCCGGGCCAGCCGCACCGAGGCTTCGACGGCCTCGCTGCCGGAGTTGAGGTAGAACATCCGGTCCAGCCCGGCGGGCAGCACCTCGCCGAGCCGCTCGGTCAGCTGGAGTAGCGGCCGATGCATGACTGTCGTGTACTGGCCGTGGATCAGGGTTCCCACCTGGCGCTGCGCAGCTTCCACCACGCGCGGGTGGCAGTGCCCGGTGCTGGTCACCCCGATCCCCGCGGTGAAGTCGAGGTAGCGGCGGTCGTCCTCGTCGTAGAGGTAGACGCCCTCCCCGCGGGCGGCCAGCACGGGTGTCGCCTGCTGCAACACCGGCGAGAGCTCAGCCATGATCGACTCCAAAGCTGTCGTGTCGGCTGTGATGTCCCGACTGTAGGATTGTTGACAATCTAGCTCGACATGCAACCATCACGGCTGCGTCCTGTCCACCCGCCGAAATGGAAGGTCCGCTGAAGCGATGAGCACCACCAGCAGCACGCCTGCCAGCACCGAGACCCGAGAGGCCCGCGTCGTCGAGGCCGCTCCGAAACAGCTGCTCATCGGCGGCAAGTGGCGCGGGGCCAGCGGTGACCGCAGCTACGAGGTCGAAGATCCCTCCACCGGCCGGGCGCTGTGCTCGGTCGCCGACGCCACCCCCGAGGACGGGCTGGCCGCGCTCGCGGCCGCGCACGACGCCCAGTCCGGCTGGGCCGCCCACCCGCCGCGCGAACGCGGCGAGATCCTGCGCCGCGCGTGGGAACTGATCACCGAGCGGCACGAGGACCTCTCGCTGCTGATGACCCTGGAGATGGGCAAGTCGCTGATCGAGTCCCGCGCCGAGATCACCTACGCCGCGGAGTTCTTCCGCTGGTTCGCCGAAGAGGCCGTGCGCATCGACGGCGACTACGCGGTGGCCCCGAACGGCAAGGGCCGGTTCCTGGTCACCCGCCAGCCGGTCGGCCCGGCGCTGCTGATCACCCCGTGGAACTTCCCGATGGCGATGGGCACCCGCAAGATCGGCCCGGCGATCGCGGCCGGGTGCACCTCGGTGATCAAACCCGCGCACCAGACGCCGCTGTCGATGCTGGCGCTGGCCGACATCCTCAACGAGGCCGGGCTGCCCGAGGGCGTGCTCAACGTGGTCACCGCCCGCGGCGCCGGCTCGGTGATGGAGCCGATGATCCGCGACGGCCGCGCCCGCAAGCTCTCGTTCACCGGCTCCACCTCGGTGGGCCGCAAGCTCATCGAGCAGTCCGCCGAGCAGGTGCTGAAGGTGTCCATGGAACTCGGCGGCAACGCTCCGTTCCTGGTGTTCGACGACGCCGACATCGACGCGGCGGTCGACGGGGCGATGCTGGCGAAGATGCGCAACATCGGCGAGGCGTGCACCGCGGCCAACCGGTTCTACGTGCACGCCGACGTCGCCGACGAGTTCGCCCGCAAGCTCACCGACCGGATGGCCGCGCTGCGGATCGGGCGCGGGGTCACCGACGACGTCGAGGTCGGCCCGCTGATCGACTCCGTCCAGCTGGACAAGGTCGACGAGCTGGTCAGCGACGCGGTCGGCCGCGGTGCGCAGGTCGAGCTCGGCGCCTCCCGCGGCGACGGCGAGGGCTACTTCTACCAGCCGACGGTGCTCAAGAACGTGCCGTTGCAGGCGCGGATGACCTCCGAGGAGATCTTCGGCCCGGTCGCGCCGATCAGCACCTTCACCGACGAGCAGACCGCGCTGCGCGAGGCCAACAACACCGAGTACGGCCTGGTCGCCTACCTCTACACCCGCGACATCCAGCGCGCGCTGCGCGTGTCGGAGCAGCTGGAGACCGGCATGGTCGGGCTCAACCAGGGCATGGTCAGCAACCCGGCGGCACCGTTCGGCGGGGTCAAGGCGTCCGGGCTGGGCCGCGAAGGCGGCAAGGTCGGCATCGACGAGTTCCTGGAGACCAAGTACATCGCCATCGGCGGTCTGTGACCGCCGCTTCCCGCGCAGAAACCGGTGCCCCGCACGTTGCGACGTGCGGGGCACCGTCGTGTGGGCCGAACAGCGGTGCGCGCAACCGTCGTTGTCAGCATGTGGAGTCCTGATTGCTCCGAATGGGCGTGCGCGATCAAAATTGACGGGTCAACCGATACAGGTGCGCCCGGCCGCGACGGCTCGTCCGCCGCCCGGCGCGCACCCGCCCCGCGACGGACCCCGCGGTCCCGCCCGGGGCGTCCACGCAGGAGGGACGATCCGATGACCGAGACACCGGCGGCGCTGCGCACGATGATCTCCCCCGGCCGCTACGTGCAAGGCCGCGGCGCACTGCAATCGCTGGGAGCCAACGTGGCCAAGCTCGGCAAGCGGCCCGTGGTGCTGGCCGATGACATCGTCCGCGAGCTGACCGAGACCACGATCACCAAGTCCTTCGGCGAGGCCGGGCTGCCGGTGGTCTTCGAGCGCTTCAACGGTGTGCCCACCGCCGCGGAGAGCCGCCGCGTTGCCGAGGTGCTGCGCGAGCAGGGCGCCGACGCGATCGTCGGGGTCGGCGGCGGCGCACCGATCGACACCGCCAAGGCCGCGGGCGACGACACCGGCCTGCCCACGGTCAGCGTGCCCACGGTCGCCTCCACCGACGCTCCGTGCTCGGCGCTGTCGGTCGTCTACACCGCCGAGGGCGCGTTCGAGGCCTACCGCTTCTACGACCGCAACCCCGCGCTGGTGCTGGTCGACACCCAGCTGGCCGCGAACGCCCCGGCGCGGTTCCTCGTCGCAGGCATCGGCGACGCGCTGGCCACCTGGATCGAGGCGCGCGCGGTCGAGCAGTCCAACGCCGCGACGATGGCCGGTGGGCAGGCCACCGGCGCCGGGCGGGCACTGGCGAAGCTGTCCTGGGACATCCTGTGGGAATCGGCGCTGCCCGCGGTGCACGCGGTGCAGAGCAACCTCGTCACCCCGGCCGTGGAGGCGGTCGTGGAAGCCAACACGCTGCTGTCCGGGCTCGGGTTCGAATCCGGCGGGCTGGCCGCGGCGCACGCGGTGCACGACGGGCTCACCGCCGTCGAGCACACCCACGGCCTCGCGCACGGCCAGAAGGTCAACATCGGCTCGATCACCCAGCTGATCCTGGAAGGCCGCCCGACCGCGGAGATCAACGACTTCGTCGAGTTCACCACCCGGGTGGGCCTGCCGACGACGCTGACCGAGGTCGGCCTGGCGGGTGCGGAGGACTCGGTGCTGCGCACCGTCGCGGAAGCCGCCACCGACCCGGCCGAGACGATCCACAACCTGCCGTTCCCGGTCACCGTCACCGAGGTCGTGGACGCGCTCAAGGCCGTCGAGGTCACCGGCCGCGCCGTGCGCGCCGACAAGGGACTGCCCGAGCCGGTCGCGCACCAGCA
>NZ_JAFRFW010001041.1:0-1869 GCF_017434145.1 Saccharopolyspora sp.
CACCGCAGGCTCGCCGCGCTCACCGCGGGTGATCTGCAGATGCGCGAGACCTTCGAAGCGTCGTGCCGCCGTTGCACCGAGCCTGCCCTGCACGTGTTCCGCCGGCTGTCCTTGGCGGGCAACGGCGAGATCGCGATCGGGCAGGCGGCCGTGCTCGCCGAGGTGGACGTGGACACCGCCGAACGCGCCTTGGACGAACTGGCCGAGGTCGGGCTGCTGGCCGCCGAGGCCGATGGCCGCTACCGGCTGCGCGAGCTGACGGGGCTGTTCGCGGGTGAGCGCCTGCGCGCCGCCGAGCCGTACTTCCGGGTGGATCAGCCGGTCGGCACGCTGCGCCGTTGCCCTTCCGTACCAGCCGGATTGCCCACGACGGCGCTGCGGACCGGCCGGTTCAGCTGAGCGGGGACGGCTCTGGTCACCGAACAGGGTCGTGCGACACGATGTTGCACCATGCGCACCGTAGTGTTGATCAACCCCGCTTCCGGCCGGGGCCGCGCCGCCGGGGTCGCGGCCGAGGTGGTGCGGCGGTTCCGCGCCGTGTCGGCCGTGCGGGTCGCGATCGCCCGGACCGCCGAGGACTTCGCCGCCTCGGCCGGTGACGCGGTGGCCGGTGAGGCGGACGTGCTGGCAGTGGTCGGCGGTGACGGTGCGATGCACGCGGCGGTGCAGGCGTGCGTGGGAACCCGCACCGCGCTGGCGGTGATCCCGGTCGGCACCGGCAACGACCTGGCGCGGGCGCTCGGCCTGCCCGCCGATCCGCTCGCGGCGACGCGGGTGGCGGCCGGTGCGCTGCAGGACGGGCAGCGGCGGGTGCTGGACCTGGGCCGGGTGGTCGGCGGGAACCGGTTCGCCACGGTGCTCTGCGCCGGGTTCGACGCGCAGGTCAACGCGCGGGTGAACCGGTCGAAGCTGCCCATCGGGCGCGCCCGCTACGACTTCGCGATCCTGCGCGAGCTGACCCGGCTGCGGGCGATGCCGCTGCGGGTCGAGGCGGACAACACGGTGCTCGACCTGGCCGCGACCTGCGTGGCCATCGGCAACACCACCTCCTACGGCGGCGGTGTGCCGATCTGCCCGCGGGCCGACCCGAGCGACGGCACCTTCGACATCACCGTGGTCGGCGAGGTCGGCCGCGAGGACTTCCTGAAGATCATGCCGACGATGCGCAGCGGCGGGCACGTGCAGCACCCGGCGGTGCGCACGCTGCGGGCCCGTTCGGTGCGGCTGTCGGGCAGCAACGGCTGGGTGGCGTTCGCCGATGGCGAACCCCAGGTGCGGCTGCCGGTCAGCGTGCGCTGCGAACCCGGCGCATTGCGCGTGCTCGCCCCGGCCGAGGCCAGCCTCACCGGAGAAGCAGCGTGAGCATGAGCGTGTTGCGAGCGCCTCGCGGTTGAGCAGCGCCGACGTCGTCCTCGCCGGTGCTCCGGTCAGGGCGGCAACGGTGACCGCCCGGCGCCGCTCGCCGAACAGCTCTGCGGGCGTGTGTGCGACGACCGCCGGGGCGATGTGAAAACCTGGAAGTGTGGCCGCAAGCCGTTCGCACCCGAACCAGCCGAACATCTCCAGCCCGGACACCTCCGGCACCCGGGAGGAGTCGAGGATGGTGAACCCGGAACCGGCGCAACCGCAGCAGCCGGGCAGCCCTGCGGACTCCCCGCAGCCGGTCGGCGCGCAGCCCCGCGACCCGGACGCCCCCGCGTCGCCTGCCGAGTCGTACTCGGCGCACCGGCACCGCAGCGCGCACCCGAAGTTCGCGGAGTTCGCCGGTGAGCTCTCCTTCGACCTGGACCCGTTCCAGCGCACCGCCTGCCAGGCCCTGGAGTCCGGGCACGGCGCGCTGGTGTGCGCGCCGACCGGCGCGGGCAAGAC
>NZ_JAFRFW010001042.1:0-1715 GCF_017434145.1 Saccharopolyspora sp.
GCTGGCCGGGCTCGGGTAGGGCAGCAGCGCCATCTCCCGGGCGTTCTTGATCGCGCGGGCGACTTCGTGCTGCTGCTGCCGGGTCAGCCCGGTGACCCGGCGGGAACGGATCTTGCCGCGGTCGGAGATGAACTTGCGCAGCAGCGCGGTGTCCTTCCAGTCCACTTCGACCACGCCTTCCCTGCGCAGCAGGTTCGGTGTGCGGCGCGGTGCGCGCCGGTCGTGCTGGGCCATGCTCACCAACTCGATTTCGTCACGCCGGGCAGTTCGCCGTTGTGCGCGGCCTGGCGCAGCCGCACCCGGGAGAGCCCGAACTTGCGGAAGTAGCCGCGCGGGCGCCCGTCGATCGCGTCGCGGTTGCGGACTCGCGTGGCGCTGGCGTCGCGCGGCTGGCGGGACAGTTCGGTGACCGCCGCGGAGCGTTGCTCGGGGCTGCTGCCGGGCGCGGAGATGATCTTCTTGAGCTCGGCGCGCCGTTGTGCGTAGCGCGCCACCACCGCCCGCCGCTGCTCGTTGCGGGCGATCTTGGACTTCTTGGCCAACTCGGGTCCTCCTCAGCGCTCTTCGCGGAACTCGACGTGCTCGCCGAGCACCGGGTCGTATTTGCGCAACCGCAGCCGTTCCGGGTTGTTGCGGCGGTTCTTCCTGGTCATGTACGTGAAGCCGGTTCCTGCGGTGGACCGCATCTTGATCACCGGACGGATCTCGGAGGCGGCCATCAGACGCGCTCCCCGCGGGCGCGCATCTCGTCGACGACCGACTCGATGCCGCGCTTGTCGATCGTCTTGACGCCCTTGGTGGACACCTGCAGCCGCACCCAGCGCCCTTCCGAGGGCAGCCAGTACCGGCGTCGCTGCACGTTCGGCAGCCAGCGCCGGTTGGTTCGCACGTGCGAGTGGGAAACCTGCTTGCCGTAGCCGGGTTTCTTCCCGGTCACCTGGCAGCGGACGGACACGGAGACCTCCTGGTAACGACATCCATTTTCAACAAGAGTACCGTGTCCACCGGACCAGATGAAAACCATTCCCGATTGGGGCCGCACGTGGGAACCGAAGCCGAGCCGTCCCGAGTCCCGCTGACCGTGATCACGGGGGTGCACGCCGAACACCTCGCGCGGATCGCCAGGGCCGCCGCCGACGACGACCCGCAGGGCACCGCGCTCGTGCACCACGACTTGCGCGAGATCGCCCACGGCGTGGTCCGCCGCCACCTCCGGCAGGGCGACTCGGACCAGGTCACCGCGCTGGAACTGGCGCACGGCTGCGTGTCCTGCACGCTGCGCGAGGACTTCCTGCCGCTGCTGCGGCGGCTGGCCGCGGCGCCCGACGTGCGACGGATCGTGGTGCAGCTGGACCCGTCGGTGGAGCCGGAGGCGATCTGCTGGGCGATGGAGCACGTCCTGGTCGGTGAGTCCCCGGTCGTCGAGGACGTCGAGCTGCGCGCGGTCGTCGCGGCGGTCGACCTGCCGAGCTGGCTCGACGACGCCGGTGGGGACGAGCCGCTGCACGAGCGCGGGCTCAGCGGCAGCCCGGACGACGAGCGAACCGTCGCTCAGGTCGCGGTCGGCCAGGTCGAGTTCGCCGATGCCGTGGTGTTCGCCGGCGAGACCGACCGTTGGCAGCAGGTGCGCACCGAGGCGGTCGTCGACCGGCTCACCCCGCTCGCGCCGACCACCGCTCTCGGCCGGCTGGACCTGCCGGAGCTGCTGCGGCGCA
>NZ_JAFRFW010001043.1:0-1716 GCF_017434145.1 Saccharopolyspora sp.
ACGCCGGGACGGATCACCGCTAAGCCCGCCACCAGGGACGACGCTTGATCGTCAGACCGCTCAGATACATTGCGGCGCACAGCTGATACGGGGGTGGCCGCCGTGCGTGCGGCCCCGGAACTGAAAAGCCCGGCCGAAGAGTCGTCTTGGAACCAGCTGGTAGAGACGTGGATGCACCTCGACGCACCCGAAGGACGGCGGGCGGAGATCATCAAGGATGAAATCAGGCTTTCCCACCGCCCAGCCCGCAGCACGATCTGATCGACAGCGATGTGCTCAAGGCGGTGGTGCGCATCGTTCCGGACGATTGGGCCGTGTTGCAGAAACAAGGCATCATCGTGCCGCTCGATACCAAGTTGCTGGTGCCGGATCTGTCGCGAGCGAATAACCGCAGACTTGGCGCTACCGGCCGAAGAAGTGCTCCTCAGCGTTGAGATCACTTCTAAGAGCACCGCGGACACCGACCGGACCGACAAGCTGCACGCCTACGCCCGCGCCGGAATCCGGCTCTACCTGCTCATCGACCGGTTCGCCGATCGGTGGCCCGCGGTGACGCTGCATTCGGATCCGGCAGCAGACATCTATCAA
The DNA here is from genome assembly GCF_017434145.1 of Saccharopolyspora sp. Classification (NCBI taxonomy): domain Bacteria; kingdom Bacillati; phylum Actinomycetota; class Actinomycetes; order Pseudonocardiales; family Pseudonocardiaceae; genus Saccharopolyspora; species Saccharopolyspora sp. The sequence continues at coordinate 589 of NZ_JAFRFW010001043.1, forward strand.
AGCGCACGCGCGGTCCCGTTCGGAAAGCCGTTGATCCTGCCCGGGCCGTTCGACGTGACGATCGAGACGGCGGATTTCCCGCGCTGATCCGGCGGTTCATTCCGCGCCGAACGGATCGCCTTCCACCGCCGGATCCCAGGACAATCCGGGGACTCCCCAGCCGTTGCGCTTCACGGTCTTCTTCGCCGCCCGCGCGTTCCGCCCGATCAACCTGCTCAGGTAGAGGTAGCCGTCCAGGTGGTCGGTCTCGTGCTGCAGGCAGCGGGCGAAGAAACCGGTGCCCTCCACCTCGATCGGCGAGCCGTCCACGTCCTGGCCGGTGGCCTTCGCCCAGCTCGCGCGGCCGGTGGGAAAGGCCTCGCCGGGCACCGACAGGCAGCCCTCCCAGTCGTCTTCCGGGTCCGGCATGGTCTCCGGGATCTCGCCGGTTTCCAGCGACGGGTTCACCAGCACGCCGCGGTGCCGCACGCCGTCGTCGTCGGGGCAGTCGTAGACGAACACCCGCAGGTCGACGCCGATCTGATTGGCCGCGAGCCCGGCACCGTTGGCGGCCGCGTTCGTCTCGAACATCTCGTCCACCAGCGTGCGCAGTTCCGCGTCGAACTGCTCCACGGGACGGGTGGGGTGGTGCAGCACCGGGTCGCCCACGATGCGGATCGGGTGAACAGCCATGCGGCGGAGCGTATCGGTCGGTCCGCGGCCGTCGCCGCAGGCGCGGAGTGGATCACCAGCACGGGTGTCGTCGCCGGTGTGTTGTCCTCGCATCCGGCACCGGGCCGCGTGATGTAATGGTCGCGGAATCACACCCTTGTGATTCCGGCGAACGCGGGATCCCCGGATCGCGACGCGAGGAGCCAGATGGACGCCGCTCAGATGTTGACCGCGCAGGAGATCGCGCGGCAATGCGAGGAACTGGCGCGGGTCGTGGGCCGGCGCGGCGGCGGAGTGGCGCCGGATGGGCAGCTGCCGGACGGGCACCTTCCGGACGGGCAGCTGCCGGACGGACGGTTGCGCCCGGTGGAGGCGGTCACCGAGCCGATGCTGCGAGTCGCCCGACCGGAAACCGACCGGCCGGGCGGTGCCGAACCGGGTCGAGACCAACCGGCCGGAACCGAGCCGAACGGCGCC